>JAZRUP010000163.1:0-1835 GCA_045652645.1 Eubacteriales bacterium
CGTTGGCGCGGTGAAATTCGCCTTACGGCGAGTGAAATGTTTGCTTCGCAAACGCCCCGGTAGATTTTCTCGCGTTGCGAGAAAATCAAATTTAATTAAAACAATGCCCTACAATTCCGTGTTCGTGAGCAATGCGAAACCTTAAAACAATGCAGAATGCAGAGTGCAGAGTGCAGAATGAAGAAATTAAGCAAAGCAAACCTTCCATAATGTCGCGTAGCTGAGGTCTGCGAAGCTTGACCGAAGCCGTGACTGCGTGAGCGAGTAGTCCGAGTGCCGCAATCTTACTTCACTTTTAGTAAGACTACCAGCTCGGACACGGATCTGTTCCTAAAAATCCTTACGGTACGGGTATGCCCGTGCCGTAAAGTGAGATTAAATTTTTAACAAATCCTTTTTTCAAAAAGTTTTTGAAGATCCTTAAGAAACTTTTTTCAAAAAGTTTCTTAAGCCTATTTTAGCTCAACCACAGTAACACCGGCGTCGCCCTCGCCGAACTGACCTATTCTGAACGAGGCTACGCGGCCGTCCGTTTTAAGGAATCGCCAGAGAGCCGCGCGAAGCGCGCCCGTTCCCTTTCCGTGTATGAGCCTTACCGAGTGTATTCCCGCGATAGAGGCGTCGTCGAAATATTTATCTACTAGATACCAAGCCTCGTCGCCGTTTTTGCCTCGAAGGTCAATTTCGGGTGAGAAATCCCTGACCTTGACCGCGCTGTACTGTGAACGTGTGACTTTATTTTTATCCTTGTCGATAACCGTGTCTTCTTCTTCGATAAGACGAAGATTTTCAATATTCGTCCTCGTATCTATAAGTCCCGCCCTGACTCCAACAAGCCCTCGCTTGTCGGGGAGCGCGGTTACGACCGCTTTCTTATTTATATTCACAATAAGGACGTTATCACCCTTTTTTAGCGGCCGCGGAAGCTCATACGGCTCGTTGCTTTTATCCTCAACGGGATCGAAACGGTCGCTGCTGTCGCGAAGGTGCTGACGTACGGCTCTTTTTCTCTCGTCAAGCTCCTCGGCAAATCTCGCGCTCTCTTTGGCAGCCTTCGCTTTATCAAGCTGAGCAAAAACGAAATCACTCGATGCTCTCGCGCTGTTTATAAGCTCCGTTGCCTTTTTTCTCGCAGCGTTAAGTTCAGCCTCAGCCTTATCCGTCTTTTCCTTGCATTTCTTCTCCGCGTCGGTCTTGAATCGCTCGTATTCAGCGCGAAGCTCCGCCGCCGCGGCACGCTCCTTATCCATCTCAAGTCTTGTTTTCTCAAGGCTCTCAATAACGTCCTCAAACTGTCGGTTCTCGGAGCTTACAAGGCTCTTTGCCCTCTCGATTATATTGCCCGATATACCAAGCTTTTCGGATATCGCGAACGCGTTTGATTTTCCGGGTGTGCCTATTATGAGCTTATATGTCGGCTTCAGCGTTTCTACGTTAAATTCACACGACGCGTTTCTTACCCCTTCCGTATTGAGCGCATATACCTTAAGCTCCGCATAGTGCGTAGTTGCCGCGCAAACAGCCCCCACCGCTCGTACGTTCTCAATTATCGACACAGCAAGCGCCGCGCCCTCAATGGGGTCGGTTCCGACACCGAGCTCATCGAAAAGCACAAGCGACTTGTCTGTTATATCACCGAGTATCGAAACTATATTGACCATATGCGAGCTGAACGTTGAGAGAGACTGCTCTATGCTCTGCTCATCGCCGATGTCGGCAAGGACTCGGTCAAAAACGCAAACGGACGAGGTGTCCTCAACGGGAATATGGAGTCCCGCTTGCGCCATTACGGCGAAAAGCCCGAGAGTTTTGAGCGTTACGGTTTTACCGCCGGT
>JAZRUP010000164.1:0-3382 GCA_045652645.1 Eubacteriales bacterium
CCTTCCCAACCTTCCAGACCGTGACCTCAAGCCCGGCGGTAAGGAGAATAACGAGCCTCTCCGTTACTTCGGTGAGCCTCATAAGTTCGATTTCGAGCCCAAAAACCACGTTGATCTCGCGACAGACCTCGGTCTTATCGACTACGAGCGCGGAACAAAGCTCTCAGGCTCCGGCTTCTGGATATACCGCGGTATCGGCTCGCGTCTTGAGTGGGCGCTCCTCAACTACTTTATCGATACCCACATCGCAGACGGCCACGAGCTTATCCTCCCCCCTCATATGCTTGAATACGAGTGCGGCGTGACAGCGGGTCAGTTCCCGAAGTTTGCCGACGAGGTATATAAGATCGAAAACCCCACGGACAACCGTGTACGCTATATGCTCCCGACGGCTGAAGCCGCTCTCGCGTCGCTTTACAGAAACGAGATCCTCACGGAAGCGGATCTGCCGAAGAAACTCGTCAGCTACACTCCCTGCTTCAGACGTGAGGCGGGCTCCTACCGTTCCGACGAGCGCGGTATGGTAAGAGGACATCAGTTCAATAAGGTAGAAATGTTCCAATACACGACGCCCGAGGGCTCTGACGCTGCATTTGACGAGCTTGTCGCGAAGGCTGAGGATCTTGTGAAGGGACTCGGCTTCCACTTCAGAACAGTCAAGCTTGCCGCAGAGGATTGCTCCGCGTCAATGGCAAGAACCTACGATATTGAGATCCAGATCCCGTCTATGAACGGATATAAGGAGGTCAGCTCCGTATCTAACGCGCGCGATTACCAGGCTCGACGCGGAATGATCCGTTACCGCCGCGCAGACGGTAAGATCGAATACGTTCACACGCTTAACGGCTCGGGCCTTGCAACGTCGAGGATCCTTCCCGCTCTCGTTGAGCAGAACCAGAATGCCGACGGCAGCGTAAACGTTCCCGACGTTTTGAGGAAATATCTCGGAATGGACGTCATCAGAAAGCCCGAGAAATAAGAAAACAAAGAAAGGAATGTGACTATGTACGGTATAGATCATCACATAAATACGACCGCACTGTCTTTAGCAACATTTCTTGACACTATCGACCGCAAATTTTTTACCCCAAACTTCGGAACGTACGAAAAGCTTACGTTTTTCAACGATCCGACGATGTTTAAAATAATCGTTATAGGCATCTATATCGGACTTATCGTTGCCTCGCTGTTCGCTTTTTATAACCGACGGGTCCTCGGCGGATTCATCAGAAAGCTTGACAGCGAGGGCGCGCTGAGCCCCGAAAACGCAAAAACACTCGCCGAGCTCGGTTATGATAAAAACCCTTTTATAAAACTTTCGTTAAAGCACGGATACTCCCTGCGCAGAGTGGTCTCTTATTCTTTTAAGGATACTGACGGCGGCTCGGAGGCCAAGGGTGAAAGTCTGATCAATGCCGCAACGCTCAGACAAAAGATAGATCTTTCGGAGGACAGCTTCTATCTTCCCGAAGAAAAGCGTGACGTTACGGTCAGCAGGTTCAGGCTCAAGGGCAGCGGACCTTTGAGCGTTATTCTCATTGCGGTTTTGGGACTTGTCGCGGTCGTGCTTATATTCAAGATCGCCCCTGTTATAGTAAACCTTCTTGATTCAGCGCTTCAAGGTCTCAGCAATGAGCCCGACATACTAAACTGATGGGAAGACGGGAAAACGGATCGCTGTACGTTCCCGTTGGCGTACCTAAAAAAAAGACCCGTTATGAAATATTGGCGGAAAAGTATCTGCTGCCGCCGCTTCGCGAGATACTGCGAGCCGTGGGAATGGCTCTCGCCATATCAGCCGCGGTGATCGTGATCTTGTTCCTTACGGGTCTGCGACTTAAGACCTTTGAAAGCGACACGGGGCTTACGTACCGTTACTTCGGTTGGATATACGGCGGAAGACCCGCTCTTGGCTCATTACATATTTCCGACGGGACCTCAGCCAAGGTAGTCGGAGGGGAAATACGCTATTCAGACGGATCTGTTTATGACGGAGACGTCGTGAACTGCATGAAGCACGGCAAGGGTGAGCTTAAATTTGAGGACGGCTCTGAATACAAGGGCGAATTTATAAACGACCAATATTCAGGCAAGGGAAAATATACCCGTAAGGACGGCTCGGGGTACGAGGGCGAATATAAAAACGGCCTGTATCACGGAAACGGAACGCTTACCGTCGCGGGACTCGGAACTTATACGGGCGGATTTCAAAAAGGAATGAAGGACGGCGAGGGTAGCTTCGTTTATGAAAACGGAGACAGCTTCAAAGGCACGTATAGAAACGATATTCGCGTTGAGGGCGTTTACAAATGGAATGACGGCGACAGTATAGAGGGCAGCTTTATCGGGAATATGCCGTCAAGGACAGAAAAGCTCATATATACGGATGAAGACGGCCGTGACTTCCTTGTATACTATGATTACGTTTCAGCCTCGCTTGAGGAAAAGCAACCATATCAGCGCCCGTCGGAGCCGGAGGAAGGACCTGAAGACTCAGAGGACGGCACCGTCGGATAGACATAATAAGAACACACGGGGTCTGTATCAAATTATTATATGATACAGACCTATTTTTTTACAATATTAAAAAAATGTATTGACAAAAAAATTTTTTGTGATATAATATAATATGATCGCTCGTATCATACGAGTCAATGAAAAGGAGAAGTCAGAAGTGGACAACGGCGACGACGGTAATTGTCGAAGTACCTGTTTTTTCAATTTGAATATCGTCTCATTTATGCATAACCTGCGTCCCTAAATGGCTCAGGCTATGCTTTTTTGCGCTTATTTTCCAATCACTTCCCTTTTCCACCATCCGATCCAATCGGAAATACATTTTATTTTTTAGAAGGAGTCATCATGCCTGACGACAGTTTACCCAAGCTTATTTTAATGCTCACCTGCCTTGCCCTTTCCGCGTTCTTTTCCGCGAGCGAAACGGCATTCACCTCGTTCAACCATACCAAGATGAAAAATCTTGCCTCGGAAGGAAACAAAAAAGCCGACCGTGTTTTGAAAATGTCGGAGGATTACAACCGACTGCTCTCTACCATTCTGGTCGGTAATAACATCGTGAATATTCTCTTGTCCTCCGTGGCAACGATCTGGTTCATTGATCTTCTGATCAATACCAATCTTTCCGCCTCTGCCATTTCCACGACCATTACAACGATCGTTGTTCTGATCTTTGGAGAAATCACCCCCAAAACGCTGGCAAAGGATCACCCCGACGGATTTGCAATGGCAGTATCCGCTCCTTTGCGCTTCATGTCCCTTGTCCTGACCCCCGTCAACTTCCTCTTTATGCTTTGGAAAAAGCTTCTGACGAAGATCGTTAAGCCGAACGAGGATGACGCCGTCACCGAGGGTGAGGTGCTTA
>JAZRUP010000165.1:0-2924 GCA_045652645.1 Eubacteriales bacterium
GCCAAGCCGGCTGAGGAAACCTCTTTTACCATATCGGGGTATTTTTCGGGCAGTTCGTCGAGGAAGTCGATTACTTTCTCGGGGAATTGCCTTGTCACTTGGGTTTTGGTTACGTCGCCGAACTGCAGGGTGACGTTTGACTGATTGCGGAACTTTTCCGTCATCAGCGCGACCGTGGTGAATTTGTCTTCAATGGTCGCAAGAGTGTTGTTTGCGGCATACGCCTGACCGATGCCGACGCTCAAAAATGCCGTCATCGAAACGACGAGCAGAATGCCGAGCGCCGATACTATCGGGCGGCGGAAAGTGGTTTTAAGTGATAACATATTTTATCATTCATCCTCCTTGACGTTTTTGATCAGCTTTTTGCTCATAAAGATTACAAGTGCGAAGCTAAGAGCGACGAAGTAAGCGATGGCGAATATTGCAAGCTTATCCATCGGGTTCCACATATAGTACGCGCCGCCTACGGCTATACCGAGGATGATACAGATCATCTGCTCAAGCGCAAAACCGACGTATACTCTCGCGTTCGATTCGCCTATCATACGCATCAGCATAATATCTCTCTTGCGGCGGCGTACCATAAGGAAACCGACAAGAAATCCCGAAATGACCGAAAGGATCACGACAAACACCGTCACCGTGCGGTTGAATTTTATGCTGTCTTCAAGGATGGCTGCGAGGTCGGAAAGATTATCGTCATTTATGTCTATAGCATAACGATAATTATCACAAATATGTTCTCCCTTTGCGCGGTCGATCAAAGCAATCCCCCACGGGATCTCTTCATCTTTCTGCGAAGGATCCATGAAAAACATATTTGCTTTTTCGATGAATTCATCCAGACGTCTGTTATCCGCGATCGTTGCGCTTATGGAATCAATTCTCGGTTCTTTTCCGAGTCCTTCGTATACCTGTTCTACGATCGGGAACGGGCAGTAGATGCTTAACTCATCCCCGGCGGTATAAGTGCCGACAATCTTAAGTGTACATTCGTATTCACCGCTCTCCACCTCGGTCGCTACGCCGTTTATATGCATAATGGCAGAATACTCAAAATACAAAACCGCTTCACCGCTTCCGTTATCATAATGTTTCGTCGTGGCTTTGCTCTCGGGAATAAGGCAAACCGCCTCATTTCCTGCGAAAATGCTTTCGTCATATCCTTCATACCATGTGATCTCGCATCCGTATTCCGGAAGGAGCTGCTTGTCGCTGTAGATCGAGGTCATACCAATCAGCATAGTCGTGCCTGTCGCGCCGGTGTACCTTTTGCCGTTGACTGTGCTGAAAGCAGTTGACAATTTGACTTGAAGGTCTTTTGCATATTCTTTCAAGGAGATCTTAGTTAGTTCTGTATTACCTATTATGGCATTCAAAATTATTTTACTCTTCTCCTGATCATCCTTCGCAGCAGATACGTCAATTATTTCTACGTCATTTTTATCGGTAAACAGATCAAGAGCCCACATCGGCAGGTTTGATCCCCGCCCCAGAGATTCTCCGTTATAAAAAGGATGCGTGATTGAGAATTTGATCGGAACCGCTTGGTAAGCTTCCTCATAATGCCGCATTTCCTCATCGTTTGACGCTTGCAATGCGCAAATGATCATAGTAATCACCGCGGCAAATAACAACACCGCAACAGCGCGGATGGGGGCGCGCTTTAGGCTCTTCATAGTTTTTTTTATGATCATTGGTACATTTCCTTTCAATGCTAATATCAAAAATATTATTCCCGGTTAATCAAATAACGCATCAAAATATATGATGCGCTATTTGTGTTCAACCTTATTGGATTTACTTACCAATAGATTGTTGCACCGCAATCGATGCAATCTCCTTTCATTTCAGTTTCCTGATCAACAGAAGGGTCGATTATATGTTCCAAAAGGACAGCAGTACTATAATCTGGTTCAATAAGAGTTGTGTCATCACAACATGGGAATGTCTTACTACTGCATGTTATCTGGGCATGATACTCATTTGAATCATAGTTATAGATATAAGCACTACCCACAATAATAGAATCATGCGGGGCCATAGAATACCTTATCGATTCATTTTCGCTTAATTCTCCACATACTGAGCACTGTTTAGTTATATGAATTATTATTCGATGTACATCAACAGAATAAAATTCATTTTCTTCCCATATGTAATCTTCAAATAAGTGAGTAGTATGACCGGGATCGATAAAAGCATACACATTATTTGCAAATGCGGTTACGGGCAGGGCTGCCACCAAAAGTACAGCGGCAAGCAGGATGGACAGGGTTTTGAACGTGATTTTTTTCATAATTATTCCTCCTATGAAATAAAATATTTTTTGGTCTTTTGACCAATTAATTTCATGAATTATTTTTCTGGATATATCAATATCTCAACGGATTTGAACACATAAATACTAAAAAATTAGAAAGTTTTAAATCCACGCGCCGTCTTTCATTTGGAGGACTGCGTCGGCTTGTTCGGCGACGGCGGAGTCGTGGGTGACTATGATGACCGTGCAACCGTCATCGTGGGCGAGGGAGCAAAGTATCTTGACTATGTTTGCGGTGTTGGTGGAATCGAGGTTGCCCGTGGGCTCGTCGGCAAGAATGATCTTGCATCCCTGCGCGAGGGTGCGAGCGATCGCAACGCGCTGCTGCTCGCCGCCCGAGAGGTGGGCGGGAAGGCGATTATCGTAGTTTGCTGAAAGCTCGACCCTTTCGCGGACCTTTGTTGCCAATTCGTTGGCTTTTTTCTTGGACATTCTTCTCAGATCGAGCGGGTAGCGAATATTCTCCTGCACGGTCAGAAGCGGGAAGAGGTTGTAATTCTGATAGATAACGCTGACGGCATCGCGGCGGAGGCGATTGCGGTTCCAATTCTTTGTGGACTTGCCGTCGATGATGACCTCACCCTCGGTGGGGACGTCG
>JAZRUP010000166.1:0-9298 GCA_045652645.1 Eubacteriales bacterium
AATTTGTCTTCCTAAGACCGCTTGGCCTCCGACTTGGCTCCATACTGTGTCCGCTTATTCTTATAGCAAAATCAGCTCCGTCTGTGCGGAAATTGTCCGGGATCATTATCTCGTCTGCGAGAGATTCGTCGAGAAACACGCCTGAGCCGGCGGAAACCGGCATATCAAACAAAGGCACCGGACGCTTTCCCAACCGACTTCCGCTGTTATTCAAGCTGTTGCTTAATCTTGTCGGCGTTTTCAATATAGTAGCGGAAGATTCATTTTTTGCTTTAGAAGAAGGATCTCGAGACGAAGAATAGTCCGCGTTTCTAATTCTTTCACACTCTTTTTCAAGAACAAGCGTAACCATTTCCGCTCCGTGACTGTCAAGCTTCCTGTAATTTTCCACAAGCCTTATTTCTCCCGGCTCAAGAGTATAATTATTGTTGTTTTCGGGAATTCCCAAGACAGCGTAATCCAAAGAGCATCCGAGAGCTCCGCATATAGCTACCACGTTCGAAAGCTTAGGAGAGTCACTTATTCCCGCAAGTATTTTTGATAGTGTTCCAAGAGGAATACCCGTTAATTCCGAAAGCTCATCGTTTGTGATCTTTTTCTTCAATTTGAGTTGTTTTATTCTGTCGATATAGTCCATATTCATATCCCCCTTGATTCTTATTGTGGAATCATTATAGCACACTTTTTCCGTTTTGTAAATAGGTTTTTGAAAATATTTTCTTTTTTTGGAAAAATACTATTGACAAATGTCGAAATATGTGCTATAATGCAAGCGTAACAGACCAAAAGTGGAAAAAACAAATCCGGATCATCGAATCTATATTATAATTTTTGGAGGTTTTATTATGAACAAAGTCTATAACTACAGATCAAAATACGAATCTTATGAAAGCAATTGCAACATTATAAAGTTAGAAAAAGCAGCGGATAACACCTCTGCCCTTGATGCGGTCGGTGCTATTCTTGAAAAGCTTTCGTCACAAAATATTATTTCTGCAATAAAAGCAATTATTGCCGCAGTATGCTTCTTTGGCTTTATCGGGATCATCGGAGGTGTTGAAAGCGAAACGATTTCGGTAGGAACCGGAATAATAATTTCTCTTTTTCTTGTTTTTATTGAAATTCTTTGTTTCAGAACAAAAAAGATACGCTGATCCTATTTAATATTATTATCATATACCCTTTATAACCGCAGCCAAAGCATGGGCTGCGGTTTTTGTTGCCAATAATGCTTCTTCTTTAGTATTACCCGCCGCTCCTATTTCGATCAGAAGCGAATATACGGAATATTGTTGATTATAAGAAGAATCTCTAAGACATGTTGGTCTGCATATATTCTCACTTTCAAGGCTTAATTTTTCTCTCAATTGTTGAGCCAACGCAAGATTTCTTCTCCACGTGATATTATCATCAGAATTTATTCCCGTGCCGACGACACACATGATCTGCGCCGCGACACCTTCTTTTGTATATGTAACAGGCTTTATCAATTCGCCAGACGAACGTATAACAGCATCTCTATGCAGATCTATAACATATTGAATAGAGGGATATTCTTTCAAATATTCTTTTATAGTTTCCCCGGAGCGATCATATGAACCCGTATATCCTTCAGCGTCATGCATAATTTCACAGTGTATCGTCGGGATCCCCTCTTGATTTAAAATTTGAGCCATTATTTCTCCGCAAGACACTATGTTTTCGTTTTTGTTTTCAGATCTCGCTATCTCGGACAACGGGTCATAATAATTAATTCCTTGAGGAGTAAACGCCTCTGTTCCATGGGTATGAACTATTAAAACCAAAGGCGCACCCGTCGGATAAACACCCGCTGTCCCGACAGACACGGATATATCCTTTAATTCTTTTGTGTCAAACGATGCCGAGCTCTGATCGTTTATATAATCTATTCCATATTGAATCAAGCTAAGATCCATCGGCATTATTCCCGCAAGGCCGTCGGGAATATTGGAAAAATCATATTTATAAATATCTTTATAACCGTTTTCCGAGGTATCTGGAGTATCGTCATTGGAAGGTTTTTGCTGTATATTTTCGTTATTATTCTGTGGAGGGATGATATCTTTGTTTTCATCAGAAGATCCTGTATCAGAAGGCTTTCCTCCTTCGTTTGTTTCTGTTTTATAAGAAAGATCCGAAAAGCATTGGTTAAGCATTATCTCTCGAAAATCCATACCTGATGTTCCGTCCGAACCGAAAATTTTTGACATAAACGTCCCACCAATGTATCCCTCAGAAAAGAAAAGAGAAAAGATCTCAGTTGCCGCAAACGCAAGAAACAGAAGCATAATACAAAAAGTCATTAAGCAATAAAAAGCAAATGGCTTTGAAATGTTCTTTTTTGTATTATTCCGCGAATTGTTGTCTGACACAAACTCTAAATGTTCTTTCCGTGCCGAACAGCTTAATTCCATAAAATTTCGGTCGAGATCATCATTCATAAAAATCACCCCCGTAATATTTATGAATTTTATTCGTTTTTTATTCCGAACGCAAGATTTACGGCCGTTGAAAAAAGGAGAGCTGCTTTTTTTACCAACGCGTCGCATTCCTTAGGAGCAACGAAATAATTTTTTCTGTTATCAAGCATTTTTAAAAGCTTCTCAGACCAATCTTCCATACCTGAGTTTTCAAGCGCCTCGGCAATGAGAGAAGAAGAATCCACGACAGTAGGTATTCCCAACGCGATAACCGGAACATCGAGATTTTCCTTAGTGATCCCCTTTCTCCTGTTCCCTACCCCTGAGCCGGGATGAATACCGTTATCGGAAATTTGAACAGTACTTCCAAGACGGTCTGCCGATCGCGCGGCAAGCGCATCCACTGCTATAACAATGTCGGGAAGGATCGATCTTACCGCCCCGAGGACCAACTCCGATGTTTCGATCCCTGTTTGTCCCATTGACCCCGGCGAGAAAGCGGAAACTGAACAGCACCCAAGCGCATCAAAAAGATCCGGATGTGTCTTTTTCAGATGAGAGGTCACCTCTGTTTCAAGCGTACACATAGGCCCCACCGCATCGGGCGTCATGTTCACATTACCGAGTCCAACAACAAGGACGCTGAGATCTTTTGATATTTTCCTTCCCGTAAGCTTCTCCGAAAGCACACTCAGCTCTTTTGACAAAAAGACCGCTAACCATTCAAATGGATCTTCGTCAAGATCAGTAATATCAGAAGTGTACACCGTTAAATAATGACCTTGCGGTTTACCGATGATTTCTTCCGCCTCAGATGACACAAAAATTTTTTCGACCGAAAATCCGTATGGCAAATTTTCCTCCACACGATTTATACCCTCAGGCAATTTTTGATCATCTTTTATAAGTTCCGCGGCAAGGTCTGTTCTGAAATAATTATCCATAAAGCCCCCGTAACAGTATTTTTATCTCTTGATTTATATTGTTTACATTATTTATATTAATTATAACTATTATCAATGTGTGAAAATTGCACAGTTTTTTTGAAAAAGATTGTGCAAGTAACCGAAACTTAAAGAAAAATCGCAGAAAAGATTGATTATAATAAAAAAATATGTTATAATATGCAAAGTGGCAATATGTGCCCAAAAAATCCAAGGAGGATTTCCCAAAATTATGAAGACACGCATTATCGCATTGGTACTCTGTTTGCTTATGGTGATCCCTGTGTTCAGTTCTTGTTCGAACGAAATTGTCGAATCACAGCTTCAAGTGTACCTTTCACACCAAATTTATGACCTTGACCCGCTTAACGCATTCTCTAATGATGCGCAAGCAAAGGTTGTAAGTTTGCTTTTTGCCGGACTTTATAAGCTTGATGATAACGGCAAGCCCCAACCCGATCTTGTAAAAAAAGCAGTTATCAACAATGACTATGAAGAAAAGAGATATACAATTTTATTTACACTCAATGATACGTGCTGGAGCGACGGCTCTTCAGTTCAGTCGAGTGATATAATCTATACATTCCAGCGCGTTCTTAAATCAACAAAGTCGAACGACGCCGCTGCTCTTCTCTTTAAGATCAAAAACGCAATCGAGGTAAAAAACGGAGATGTTTCCATTGATGACCTCGGAGTATATGCAATTGGAACCAAAGAGATAGAGATAGAATTCAACAAGGAAATAACAAAGGAAGATCTCAAGGAATTCCAGCTTAATCTCTCAAGCCCCGCGCTCTTCCCTGTACGCGAGATGAATGCAGAAGGAAAAGAAGACTGGGCAAAGAAGCAGACTTCTATGGTATTCAGCGGACCGTTTATACTTAGAAAAGTATCCTACACCAACGGAAACAAACAGCTTCTTCTTGAGCGTAATTCTTATTATTTCAGAAATAGAGAAAAAGATGATGCAGACAAGTACGTAACACCGTATAGAATTTTCATAGATTATGAGTCCAGTCCTGAAGACCAGCTCGCAATGTATGAAAGCGGACAGGTAGTTTATGTCGGAGAGATCCCGCTTTCTTTAAGATCCAAATATGCGGATGAAGTCGAATTGTTAGACACGCTCTCAACTCATACATACTTTTTCAATCAAAACGCTTTGATCGATTCAACAAAGCCCGGCGAAGAAGATGGTTTTGCTCTCTTCTCCATAAAGGAAGTCCGTCAAGCACTTTCCCTTGCCATCGACCGTGAGGCTATCAAGGCTGCCGTCGTATACGGAAAAGTTGCAACAGGCCTTGTTTCAAACAAAATATTCTCAACAATAAAAGATAAGGAAACGTTCAGAGATAAAGTTGGAACGCTTTCCCTCACAGACAAAGCCAAGGCAAGCACTTTGCTCGCCTCTGCAGGAATCGATCCTACCTGTTATAGCTTCTCAATCTCTGTAAGAGCCGCAGATGAAGTTCACGTAGCAATCGCAAATATAGTTGCTGAAACATGGAAAAATCTCGGATTTAATGTATCTGTAAATGAAGTCGATGTTATTGTAAACGATGAAAAAGATCCTGTTACAAAAGAAGATGTTTTAGATATCCGTGATGACCTTTATGAAGAAGAGTGCATAAAAGCAGGCAAATACGAGGTTCTTGCTCTTGACCTTGTCGCAAAATCCCCCTCAGCCTTCTCTGTTCTCGCTCCTTTCGCCATTGATTTCACAGGAAACAAAACTGTTGACGGCAAGAACAATATTGTAGTTCCTCACTCAACGGGATATACCAGCGAAAAATACAATGAACTTATAACGAAGGCTTTCAAGGCAACAGACCCTGAGCAGGTTACGGAATATCTCAAGCAAGCCGAGAAGCTTCTTGTTACGGAAGATGCAGTTGTAGCGCCCATTCTCTTTAACCAGAACGGTGTTTTGGTACACGAGGATCTTTCCAAACTTAAGGAGTCATATTACGGTTACCATTACTTCACAAAAGCAAAACTTAAAGATTGGGTAGAATACCGAGACATCTATTTCCCTCTTGAAACAGAGGAAGAAGACGAAGCTCCCGTCGAAACACCCACATCAGGAACCTAATATTTTATAAAGAACGAAGCCGATCTGTCAAAACAGATCGGCTTCATTTTTTCATTTTTTTACATAAAATTTTATCTTTCGGTAGACAAATCACAAAAAATATGATATACTATTATAATAATGTTAATTTTAGAAAAGATCAGTAAAACATGAGGTTTTTTCATGAAAATTCTCCGCTTAGTTCCCCGAATGGTAGGATCTAATTGCTACATTATGATATCCGAAGGTGTTGCCGCGGTCATAGATCCCGGTGTTCCTTCCGCTTCTATAATGCAAGCTATAGAAAGCAATAACGCAAAGCTCTCTTCAATTATTTTAACACATGGCCATTTTGACCATATGATGGGTCTTGACCATCTGAGGACCCAAAACCCCGAGGCTGAGGTCATGATACACGCAGATGATGCAGAACTGATGTCTGACGGCCACAAAAACGCTTTTTTTACATTTTTCGGACGTGACAGAGATTTCGGCGCTCCGGACAAGCTACTTATAAAAGGCGACGAAATTCCCGTCGGAAAAGAAAAACTTACAGTTATTCATACCCCCGGACATACAAAAGGCTCTGTTTGCTTTAAGCTCGGAACCGTTATTTTCTCAGGTGACACTATTATGTCAGACGGTTACGGAAGATGTGACCTTTATTCGTCCGACACGGTAAAAATGAATATTTCACTTAACCGTCTTGCTGAACTTTCTCAAAAAGATCCAAGGATCATGATATACCCGGGACACGGTGAGGCGACTTCCCTTTCTAAGGCAATAAAAAACATATATAATATACAATAAGGAATAAAATTATGGATTACAATTATCTTTCTGAACTTCTTTTTCCAAAGGTAAATATCTCACCCGAGGAACTCGAAAATAAATACCCTCAAAGGGATCTGCCCGAGGGCGCAAAGGTAACTCGCTTCGCTCCGAGCCCTACAGGCTTTGTTCATTTCGGAGGAATGTTTCCTGTAACGGTCGGAGAACGCCTTGCTCATCAGTCGGGCGGTATATTCTATCTCAGAATCGAGGATACTGACGCAAAACGTGAGGTTGAGGGGGCTGCTGACGCACTTATAAAGACTCTCGCTCATTACGGTGTTAATTTCGATGAAGGCGCGATAACGGGCGGAGACAAAGGAGATTACGGCCCTTATAAGCAAAGCCAACGTGCATTTTTATACCACGTTTACGCAAAGAAACTCGTAGCTGACGGACGCGCTTATCCCGTTTTCTCAACCGACGAGGAGCTTTCCGAAATGGCTGTCGTTGATAAAAAAGCAGAGGTAAAGAACACTGACTGGGAGGCAACTGCCGACGCTCGCCGTGAGGCCATGCTGAAAAGACGTGAATTCACTATCGAGCAAGTCGAATCCGAGCTTGCCGCAGGTCATAAATTCGCGCTTTTCGCGATAGCCGACGGGGATCCCGAAAAAAGGATAAAAATAACCGACCTTGTCCGCGGAAATCTTGAAATTCCCGAAAACGATGAGGATGTCGTTCTTCTCAAATCCGACGGAATACCCACGTACCATTTCGCTCACGTAGTTGACGACCATCTTATGCGCACAACGCACGTGATCCGAGGTGAGGAGTGGCTCCCCAGCTTACCAAAGCATCTTATGCTCTTCCGTTATCTTGGATTCAGAGCGCCTAAATATATGCACATCTCTCAGATAATGAAGCTTGACGACGAGGGCAACAAGAAGAAGCTCTCAAAGCGTGATATGGGCGCGAATATGGACGATTACAAGCGTCTCGGTTATGCCCCCGCTTGCGTTAACGAATACGTTATGACACTTCTCAACTCAAGCTTTGAAGAATGGCGTATGCAAAACCCCGACAAATCTATAAATGACTATCCGTTCAACATAAAAAAGATGAGCTCATCGGGATGCCTCTTTGACATCGTAAAGCTTAACGACGTATCTAAAAACGTCATATCGAGAATGACGGCGGATGACGTTTACACCGGACTTTACGGCTGGGCGGAAGAATTCGCTCCCGATTTTGCGGAGGAACTCAAAAAAGCTCCCGATTTTGCAAAAGCCATCATTTCCATCGGACGAGGAGGCAAAAAGCCTCGCAAGGACTACGGAACGTGGGTCGAACTCAAATCCTATATGGAGCTTTTCTACGACAAATATTTTACCGTTATTGACAAATATCCCGAAACCGCTAACACCGACGACATAAGGGCGACACTTACCAAATATCTTGAAATATTTGATATAAATGACGAACAGAATGTATGGTTTGACAAGATCAAAGCTATTGCGGATTCACTCGGATACGCATCTGATATGAAGGCGTATAAAGCCGACCCCTCGGCTTTTAAGGGCAGCGTTGCCGACATCAGTATGTTCCTTCGCGTTGCCGTTACGGGTAAGCTTAACTCACCGGATATGTTTACCGTAATGCAGATACTCGGTGCTGATACGGTAAAGGCTCGAATCAACAATATGCTTAATAATATTTGAGGTTATTATGGAAAACAACAATTTTATACACGATATAATAAACGAGGAAATTGAAAGCGGAAAATACACGTCAGACGATATTCACACCCGTTTTCCTCCCGAGCCTAACGGCTATCTTCATATAGGACATTGTAAAGCTCTTATTATCGACTTTGGAACGGCAAAAAAGTACGGCGGACGTTGTAATCTCCGTATGGACGACACCAACCCAGCGAAGGAAGATACCGAATTCGTTGAGGCAATTCAGGAGGACATTCATTGGCTCGGCTTTGATTGGGAGGATAGATTCTTCTACGGTTCGGATTATTTTGAAAAGACATATGAGCTTGCAGAGGAGCTTATCAAAAATGGCGACGCTTACGTTTGCGAGCTGACACCCGAACAGTTCAGAGATTTCAGAGGAGACTTGACTCACCCCGCAAAATCTCCGTTCCGCGACAGACCCGTTGATGAAAGCCTTGATCTTTTCCGCCGTATGCGCGCGGGAGAGTTCCCCGAAGGAAAATACACGCTTCGCGCGAAGATAGACCTCGCGTCAGGTAATTTCAATATGCGTGACCCGGTTCTTTACCGTATCCGCTATATTGACCATCACCGTCAGGGCAAGAAATGGTGCATCTTCCCAATGTACGATTTTGCTCACCCCATTCAGGATGCGATAGAAGGCATCACACACAGCCTTTGCTCCCTTGAATACGAGGATCACAGACCGCTTTACAACTGGGTGATCGACAAGGTAAAGCTCCCATCAACTCCCCGTCAGATCGAGTTTGCAAGACTTAATATAACAAACACGGTCCTCTCCAAGCGTTATCTCCGTTATCTTGTAGAAAACAATATCGTTGACGGTTGGGACGATCCCCGTATGCCCACTCTCTGCGGACTTAGAAGACGCGGTTATACTCCAGAAGCAATACTTGATTTCTGTGACCGCATTGGTGTTGCGAAATCCAACAGTATGGTAGACATTGGACTTCTTGAGCATTGTGCGAGAGAAAGTCTCAATACCGTTGCTTTGCGCAAGGTTGCGGTGCTTAATCCCATAAAACTTATCGTGGATAACTATCCCGAGGATAAGACCGAATATTTCTCTCTCCCGAACAATCCCGGAAATCCCGAGCTTGGGACGCGAGAGGTTCCCTTCACCAAGGAGCTTTATATTGACGCCGATGACTTCGCCGAGGTTCCTCCACCAAAGTTCTTCAGACTCAAGCCCGACGGTGAGGTCAGACTAATGGGATCTTATATCGTAAAATATGTCG
This sequence comes from Eubacteriales bacterium, assembly GCA_045652645.1. Lineage (GTDB taxonomy): Bacteria > Bacillota > Clostridia > Oscillospirales > CAG-272 > RGIG3994. The sequence continues at coordinate 9,211 of JAZRUP010000166.1, forward strand.
GTGTTGATAAAAATGAGGATGGAAGTATAGCGGCAGTCCATGTCACGGCTGATATAGAAACCGGTTGCGGAATGCCCGCTGACGGTCA
>JAZRUP010000167.1:0-4585 GCA_045652645.1 Eubacteriales bacterium
CTATGACAAAGCTCGATATGAGATATATCGAAGCCTCGCACGACCTCGGTTGCAACTCGTGGCAGACTATGACAAAGGTCATAATGCCTCTTACGGCATCGGGAGTTATTTCGGGTATCACTATGGTTTTCGTTCCCTCGATCAGTACGTTCTATATCTCTCAGAAGCTCGGCGCGGGCAAGATAGACCTTGTCGGCGACACTATTGAGCGTCTTTTCCAGAACACGGCAACATACGGAGTCGGCGCGGCTATGTCGCTCATTATGATGATACTTATCCTCATATCGGTCGGCATTATGAATCGCTTCTCAAACGATGGAGATGCCTCAACATCAACCAGAGGAGGTATCATCAAATGAAATTCCTCTCAAGATTCTATATAGGAATAATATTTTTCCTGCTTTACATCCCGATAGCCGTTATGATGATCTTCTCCTTCAACGAAGCGGGAAGCCTTGCGGAATTCACGGGATTTACTCCTGATTGGTACGTTGAGCTCTTCCATGACGAGGAAGCCTTATCATCTCTTACAAATTCTCTTATTTTAGCGGTATCCTCATCCGTTATCGCAACGGTCATCGGTACTTTCGGCGCGCTCGGGCTTCACCGTATGAGAAACCGCTACATAAAGGCATCCGTCAATTCAATGACGAATGTTCCTATGATGAACCCCGATATAGTTACGGGAGTGTCTATGATGCTTCTTTTCGTCGCTGTTGCGGGAATACTCAAATCAGACAAGCTTTTCGGCTTTTGGACTATGCTTATAGCTCATATTACGTTTAATATTCCTTACGTCCTCCTTTCTGTTATGCCCCGATTCAAGCAACTTGATCCTTCTCTCTCAGAGGCAGCACAGGATCTCGGATGTACACCGGCCAAGGCTTTCTTCAAGGTCGAGCTTCCGCAGATAATACCCGGGATCATCTCAGGTCTTATGCTCGGATTTACGCTCTCTCTTGACGATTTCGTCATAAGCCATTTCGTCAGCTCCCCCGACTTCCAGACGCTTCCGCTTTACGTTTACAACCAGACGTCACACAACGTAAAATTCAGCATGTACGCGCTCTGCTCGCTTATAGTTCTCGTCATACTCCTGATCCTTATCGCGGTCAATTTTGCGGGAGGCAAGAAGCGCAAAGGAGGGGCAAAGATATGAAAAAACGTATTTTAACCGCTTTTTTAACGCTAACTCTCCTTTTTTCGTCACTTCTCCCTTGTCTTTCTTCATGCGCGGAGTCAGGTGCCGGAGCAAGCGGAGGCGTAACCACGCTTTACGTCTACAATTGGGGCGAATATATATCCGACGGCTCGGAGGATTCCCTTGACGCCAACGCCGCTTTCGAGAAGTGGTATTACGATACTTACGGCGAACGTGTCAAAGTCAATTATTCAACCTTTTCAAGCAACGAATCACTTTACTCGAAAATAGAATCGGGGGCTGTAAATTACGACGTAATAGTTCCCTCCGATTATATGATCGAGCGTCTTATTGACGAAAAATTACTTGCAAAGCTTGATTATAGCAATATTCCTGAAATAAAGAATATTCTTCCCGAGTTTCAAAACGCTCTGTACGATCCCGATAAAAACGGGGACGGATATAATGATTATTCCGTTCCCTACCTTTACGGTATGATAGGTATCATCTATAATACCACGATGGTAGACGAAGCCGACATCGGCTCGTGGGATCTTATGTGGAACGAAAAATACGCGGGAAATATCCTTCAGTTCAACAACTCGCGCGACGCGTTCGGCTCTGCTATGTATTACCTTGGTATGTATGATCAGGTAAACTCAGAAAACGAGGAGCATTGGCGACTTGCGCTTGAAGAGCTTAAGAAGCAAAAGCCGATGCTTCAGGGTTATGTTATGGACGAGATCTATAACAAGATGGAAAACGGCTCTGCGGCGATCGCAGCGTATTACGCGGGAGATTACCTCACGATGTACGAAAACAACGAGGATCTCGAATTCTATTACCCCGAGGAGGGCACGAATCTTTACGTTGATGCTATGTGCGTTCCCGCGTCAAGCAAAAATAAAACGATAGCCGAGCGTTACATCAACTTTATGCTGATGGCAGAGCCCGCTATCGCAAACGCGGAATATACTTATTACGCGTCTCCAAACAAGCTCGTCGTCAACGACGCTGATTATATCGAGTATATGAACAGCATCAAGGACGACGGATACGACAAAATGTACGATACCGATGGCATCAAGACCTCGTCGTACAGAAATCTCAAAGGTGACAAGCTCCTGCTTCTCAATAACCTCTGGGAAGAGCTTAAATCTGACATTACGGTCAGCGGCGGAATTTACGCTATCTGCGGTGTCATCGTTGCCGCACTCGTCGGATTCGGAGTCTTCTTCGCCGTGAGACGTAAGAAGAGGAATATTTATTAAAGTGTTTTTTAGTCAGGGGCGTTGCACCCGAACCCCCACTTAAGAAACTTTTTAGAGAAAAGTTCCTTAAGGATCTTCAAAAACTTTGAAAAAAGACTTATTTTAAGTCTTTATACAACTTTACGCCTTCGGAATACCGAAGGCGTATGTTTTATTTAGGTTATATTCGCGTCGGGGCTGACGGCTTACCTTAAAGTGAGGTCTGCATCTCACCCCGACTTGGTGCTCTCGCATCCGTGGATGACGACAAGCTTCGCAGTCGCCATTTGCCACGGAATTATAGAGTTTTTGTTTATAATTTAAGGATTTAAGCAAAGCAAAATTTCCGTACCGTCGCGTAGTCGGAATCTGCGAAGCTTGATTTCGACCCGCGACTGCGGTAGCGAGTAGTCCGAGTGCCGCAATCTTACCTCACTTTAATGATCAAGCCTTCAGCTCGGACGCGGATTTATTTATTATAATAATTCGACCTCCGCGACAGAGCGGAGGTCGAAAGAAAAATAATATTTTTAATAAATCCCATTTTTCAAAGTTTTTGAAGATTCTTAAGGAACTTTTCCCAAAAAGTTCCTTAAGCGGGGTATGGGGCAGAGCCCCACAAACAATCAAGTGCAATTATTTAGCCTTGCTCTCGCAATAAATGCATCTGTAAGTGCGGGATTCCGCGTCGGTGAGCTTGAAAATATGGGGGAGCTCCTGCTCTGTGCTCGTGATACAACGTGGATTCTTGCACTTTACGATATTGACTATCTTCTCGGGCATCTCAGGGTGGTATTTTGCCACTCTCTCTCCGTCCTTAATGACATTTATCGTGATCTCGGGATCAATATATCCAAGGACCTTGATGTCGGGAAGGTCCTCTGTGCTTACTTTGATTATATCCTTGCTTCCCATTCTTCTGCTCGCCGCGTTTTTGATAAGGGCAATGGGGCAATCAAGCTTGTCAAGTCCGAGGAAATGATATATCTCCATTCCTTGACCCGATTTAATGTGGTCTATAACAATTCCGTTTTTGATCTCATCTACGTTCATAGCCTTGCCTCCCTTACTGTTTATTCGCCGCTGCTTCAAGCAGGAACATTATGAGCGCCATTCTGACGTACTTTCCGTTGAGCACCTGCTTAAAATAGCACGCGCGGGGATCGTCGTCAACCGCGACCGTGATCTCGTTTACACGGGGTAGCGGATGCATTACGCAAAGATCCTCTTTTGCGGACTGAAGCTTTTCGGGCGTCAGGATATAGCTATCCTTCAGTCTTATATAATCCTGCTCGTTGAAGAATCTTTCCTTCTGCACACGCGTCATATAAAGAATATCAAGCTCGCCGATAACGGAATCGAGATTGCTTACCTCTTTATATTCCATTCCCGAACGCTCGATCACGTCCTTTTTGATATAACTCGGAACCGTCAGCTCGTCGGGAGCGATGAGCACGAGCTTAATGCCCGTGTATCTGGACAGCGCGATTATAAGCGAGTGGACAGTGCGTCCGAACTTGAGGTCACCGCAAAAACCGACCGTAAGATCGTTAAGTCTTCCCTTCTCTCTTTTGATCGTGAGAAGGTCGGTAAGTGTCTGCGTGGGGTGGTTATGTCCGCCGTCACCCGCGTTGATAACGGGTATGCTTGCGTTAAGAGCCGCGACCATCGGCGCGCCCTCCTTGAAGTGACGCATAGCGATAATATCCGCAAAGCAGGAGATTACCTTAGCCGTATCCGCAACGCTCTCTCCCTTTGACGCTGAGCTGTTGCCGGCGTCAGAAAATCCGATAGCGTTTCCGCCGAGCTCGATCATAGCCGACTCGAAGGAAAGACGTGTTCTCGTCGACGGCTCGTAGAAAAGCGTCGCGATCTTTTTACCCTTACATTTTTCGGAATATTTAGCGGGGTTCGCGATTATATCTTCCGCGGTCTCGAGCAATCCTTCGATCTCGGCGACCGTCAGATCCTCTATACCAATTAAATGTCTCATTTCTCTGATCCCTTTCTTTAAAAAATAAATTAAGGATTGTTTTTACGCCTTTGCGCCGTTTACCGCGAGATAATTCTTGATCCTCTCAACGTTCTCTTTGTTCTTTTCGTCCTCTTCGAGGTACTCTATGATGTCGTAAACGTCAACCACGGAATATACGGGGAAGCCGAACTGCTCCTCGATCTCCTGCATAGCGCCCTT
>JAZRUP010000168.1:0-21593 GCA_045652645.1 Eubacteriales bacterium
TTCGTTCGTCGCTCGGTCGCTCCGAACGAATGATCACAAGGTATAAATCCGCGTCCGAGCTGTTAGTCTGACTAAAAGTGAGGCAATGTTGCGGCACTCGGACTACTCGCTACCGCATCCGTGGATGACGACAAGCTTCGCAGTCGTTATTTGCCACGGAATTATAGAATTTTTATTCGCATTAAATTCATTGTTTCCGTAGGGCGGGTATTTTTTAATCAATTCGATTTTCTCGCGGGCGGCGAGAAATCTACCTTAATTTTCAAATTTCAATTTTCAATTTTCAATTAAAAAAGCCTTTCCGAAGAAAGGCTTTTTATTATCAGAATATCCAGACGCTATACGCTCTCATTATGATGTAAGCGGTGTAGGCTATGTAAACGAGAACGCACGCCGCGCCCTCAATGCGGCTCGTTTTCTTTTTCGTGAACGTAAAGATCCACATCAAAATTGATATGCCGATAAGTATTCCTGTGTCGATAAGGAATTCCTTGGCGGCAGTTGCTTCAAGCTTCATAGGAGTGATAACACCCGCGAGACCGAGGATGAAAAGAATATTAAAGATGTTCGAGCCGATCACGTTGCCCATAGCGATACCCGAGTCACCCTTCTTCGCTGCGACAACGGATGTAACAAGCTCGGGAAGCGAGGTTCCGATCGCGACGACTGTTAGACCGATAAGCGTTTGGCTCATTCCAAGCTCTGCCGCGATAGTTTTAGCTCCGTTTACGACGAGCTGACCTCCGCCGATAACCCCCGCAAGACCGATGACAAGGAAAATAATGCTCTTTGCCCAAGAATACACCTTAAGCTCTTCGGCTTCGGCACGGTTCCTCAGCGCGCTTCTGATAAGGATAAAAATATATACCGCAAAGCAGAGAAGAAGGAGAACGGCTTCAAGGCGCGAGAGCTTTCCGTCAATGAGAAGCAGACAGAGAACACCCGTGAGACCGAGATTTATGGGCATATCGCGCTTAAGAATGTCGCTGTCGGAAACAATAGGGAGAATTATGGACGATATACCTACGACCATAAGGAAATTAAAAATGTTAGAGCCTATGACGTTGCCGAGCGCGATAGAATTGATCGAGGGGTTGTTCTGAGTTATCGCTTGAACGCTCGACGTGATGCTGACAGCGGCTTCGGGCGCGCTCGTGCCCATTGAAACGACGGTCAGACCTATGATGAGAGAGGGAACCTTGAGACGTCTCGCGACGGACGACGCGCCGTCAACGAAGAAGTCCGCGCCCTTGATGAGCAGGACGAATCCCACGAGAAGAAAAACGATTGCGAGTGCGATTGGCATAATAAAACCTTCCTATTTATTATATAAATAAATATGATAGGTTATATTATAGCAAGATAATGGGGATTTGTCAATAGATAAGGAAAAAATAGGTTAGAACAAAACCCTCGGAGACAAGTTCTTCGAGGGTTATCTTTTTGAAATTGACAAAAAGATCAGTTCTTACGAAAAGTCTCTTTGCTTTTATAACAGTTTATTACTTCTACGACGGAGGCGATCTCGCGTTCCGTTAATCCGTCTACCGATACGGTGGCGGTGCGGGGAAGATCAAGCAGATAGTCTGTGGAAACGTCAAAAAATCTGGCGAGCGCGACTATATATTGCGTTGACGGCACGGATATTCCCATTTCCCATGCATTTACGCCGGAACGGGTTATTCCGAGCTGCTTCGCAAGCTCTGCCTGTGTGATGCCTAATTTTTCGCGTAACATCTTGATCTTATCTGCAACCATTTTTCACTATCTCCCCTGTTTTTTATTATTGTACAATAATCGCAAAGATATTTCATTATCAAAATGATATTTATACTTGACAAAAGTCGCTTTTTATGCTATACTGTAAACAAGAACGTCAAAATCATAAAGCAAGAGCAGTTCCTTGGCTTTTTGAGTATGAGCTTTGTTCTAAATAATACTTAATTTGGGAGACATTAAGATGAACAACGAAAACATGAATCAAAACAACAATCAGCAGCCGCAATATCAGCAGCAACCGCCGCAGTACCAACCTCCGTATCAGCCTTATCAAAAGCCGCCTCGCAATCCTCTTGACGGACGCGCCTTTTCAATAACAGCTTTGGTTATCGGCTGTTGCAGTGTTGCGCTTTGTTGGACGCCTGTTATGAATATTATTCTTCTTGCTTGCGGAATTTTAGCAATAATCTTCGGTAACAAAGGAAGAAAAATGTCCATTATGGCTTATGGAAAGCCTTCGGGCATTGCGACCGCGGGATTTGTTTTAGGTATTGTGGGAACCGCGATCACGGGACTTGGCGCTGTATCTTGCGTAGCTTGCTATGCCTGTTCTTCTTGTATTTCTTGCGGGACAGCAGATATGTTTAACGGCTTATTTTAATCATTAAACGTTAAAAATTACACATTGTGTATCCGTTTATTCAAATTTTTGGGCGCAGTATTGGTACTTACGCGCTAATTGCCGTATTTGCAACTATTTTGTGTGGCTTCATTTTTTTGATATCTTTGAAGAAAGCCGGAGCGATGATGGAGGACGGTGTTTCGTTCTTACTGTTTGTTATATTGGGAGTTGTGATAGGAAGTCATTTGTTATACGCAATAACTCAATACCGTTATATACCGTATCTCTTTGAGCGGGTTGAGTTTTCTCTTTGGATACAGCGCGTTCAATATATTTTCGGCGGATCTGTATTTTATGGTGGCTTGATAGGTGGCATAGCCTTCGGATTGCTTGGCTTGAAGATACTCAAGCAAGATGTAGCTCTCTATGCCGATTTGCTCTCACCAATAGTTCCGTTACTTCACGCAATTACGAGAGTGGGGTGCTTTTTCGCGGGTTGCTGTTACGGGATACCGTGCGAATGGGGTTTTGCGGCGCGAGGAAACGCCTTTGTACCCGAGGTTAACGGTATTTACAGATTTCCCGTTCAATTATTGGAAGCCGCTTGCAATATTGCTTTGGCGGGCGTGATGTTTCTTCTGCTTAAGCGTTCCGCAAAACGACCTACGCTTCGCGGTAATTTGTTTACTCTATATTTGATGGTATACGGAGTTATAAGGTTTGCGGATGAGTTCTTACGCGGAGATGATATCAGGGGGCATTGGGGAATATTTTCCACCTCACAATGGATCGCTATAGTAATGGTTTGCACAAGCACTGTTACGTTGATAGTATCGGTAAAAAGAAAAAAGGATCGTTCCGGATGGAGCTTTGATTTTTGAACTGCAATCAAACGCTGATACATCATACTATTAAAGCCTCGATAATTGTCATTGCTTTGACATCATCGAGGCTTTTTTATATAAGCCGGGGAGCTTTTCTCCGAACCGCGGAGAAAAGCTCCCTTGTGTATTAAAATATCAGAACGTGGTAGGTCCTCATTATGATATAAGCCGTGTAGAGCGCGTAAACGGACACGCAGATAATGCCCTCGATCCGTCCCGTTTTTCTTTTTGTGAGAGCGAATATAAGCATTATAGCAGTGACACCGACGAGTATCGCTGTGTCGATCTTAAGCGACGGATCTGCGGTCATAGGTCTTATAACTCCCGCAATTCCGAGAACAAAAAGAAAGTTAAAGAGGCAAGAGCCGACGGCGTTACCGAGAGCTATATCTGATTGCCCCTTTTTCGCGGCAACGACAGATGTTACAAGCTCGGGAAGAGACGTTCCGAGCGCTACGACTGTGAGTCCTATGAGCGTATCGCTCATTCCGAGCTGCTTCGCGATGATCTGCGCGTTATCAACGACCATATCCCCGCCGAAGACGATACCCGCGACACCTACAAAGGAGAAAACTGTGCTGAGAAGCCACGAAAGCTGTTTGCCTGAGGGCTCATCGGCATTTTTGTCGCGGTTTTTCATCGTTCCGATGACGAGCCAGCTTAGATACGCGACGAATATAACGAGAAGGACAACGGCATCTATACGTCCGAGCTTTCCGTCAAGTATCATAACGAGGAAAGCTCCCGTAATACATATATTTATCGGCATATCGCGCCGCAAAATATCTTTGTCCGATGCCACGGGGAATATTATGGCGCAGACTCCTATTACCATAAGCAAATTAAAGAGATTTGAGCCGATAACATTTCCGAGTGATATATCCGCATTTCCCGCAATACTTGAGGTAATGCTTATAGCCGCCTCAGGAGCGCTCGTGCCCATTGAAACGACAGTCAATCCGATTACCAGTGAGGGAATTTTAAGCTTTGACGCTATGCTTGACGCTCCGTCAACGAAAAAGTCCGCGCCCTTTATAAGTAAAACGAATCCTACTAAGAGCCAAACGTATGCCATTATAGACCTCCTATAGTGATATTATATATATTATACCACGTTTGTGGGTGAAATGCAATATATTCGGGGTTACATTTGGGGAAGCGCGAGGTGATTTTTGTATGAAGTTACTGCGTTGCCGCAGTGAAGTTTTGTTTCGCAAAGTGAAGTTGAAGCAGCCCGAACCGCTTTCGCGGTTCGGGCTGCTTCAGTTAAGATCCTTCGGATCTTTAAGCCCAGCTCATAGTTCCCGGCTTGGGGTCTGCCATGATTATGGGTTTGAGGAATTTGACCGCCTTCGCAAGTCCTTCGTCGATCGACATAAGACTGTCCTCGTGTTCGATGGAGAGAACTCTGTCGTATCCGCAGAGTCTGAGATTGCTTGCGAGATCGCGCCAATAGGTCTCGTTATTGCCCCAGCCGACTGTGCGGAAGACCCACGCGCGGCCCAACTCGTCGCTGTAATGCTTTGTATCGAGTACGCCGTTCTTCGCGGTGTTATACTGATCGATCTTTGTGTCCTTTGCGTGAACGTGGTAGATAGCGCCCTTAAGCTCTCTGATCGCCGCGACGGGATCCATACCCTGCCAGATAAGGTGGGAGGGGTCGAAGTTAGCTCCGATGACGTCGCCTACGGCGGCGCGGAGCTTGAGCAGTGTTTCGGGGTTATATACGCAGAAGCCGGGGTGCATCTCGAACGCTATGTGGCTTACGCCGTGCGCGAGCGCGAAAGCGCCAACCTCTTTCCAATAGGGAATGAGCTTTTCGTTCCACTGCCAATCAAGGATCTTGAGGAAGTCCTCGGGCCAGGGACAGGTCACCCAGTTCGGGTATTTAGAACCATCGGAATCGCCGGGGCAGCCGGAAAATCCGATGACTGTGTCAATTCCGAGCTTTTCGGCGAGTAGGATAGCGTTTATAAAGTCGTTGTGATAAGACTCTGCCGTTGCTTTATCCGGATGAAGGGGATTGCCGTGACAAGCGAGCGCGCAGATCTCGACCTCGTATTTCTTGAATGTGTTTACGAATTCGTTGAATTTGGCTTCGTCCGCGAGAAGCTCCGCGGGATTGCAGTGAGCCTTGCCGGGGTATCCGCCCGCACCGATCTCGACCGTATGTACGCCGAGTCCCGAGATGATTTTAAGAGCCTCGTCGAGCGTTTTTCCTCCGTATAGATTAGCAAGTACGCTGAGTTTCATAGTAGTTATCCTTTCTAAATTGCTTTTTTTGCGGATTCTTATTATATTTTTAACAAAAATTTGATCTTAATAATTATGACATAACTGTTGATCATATAATACCATTTTTTTTTGAAATATTCAAGAGCTTTTCAAAAAAATCTTGTTTTTTTGATATAATAATGATATAATTAATTTTGATAATTATTTTGGGAGGCATTTATGTATAAGGATAAAAACGGAACAAAACGCTATAAAGTCGGACTTCATATACACACGACGGAGTCGGACGGACAGCTATCGCCTGAGGCTGTTATAGCGCGATATAAGAGCGAGGGGTACGACGTTATAGCCCTGACTGACCATTGGAAATATCACGGAGAGGACAGAGTTGACGGAGTAAAAATAATCTCCGGGTGTGAATACAATCTCGGCGGAGGAGATACATCAGACTGCGTTATGCATATAGTAGGCGTCGGTATGAGATACGCGCCAGACCTTACGCCGAGAAATACCTCTCAGGAGCTTATCGACGGCATCCGCGCGGCGGGAGGGATCGCGATACTCGCGCATCCAATGTGGTCACTCAACGCCCCTGAACACGCACTCGGGCTTGAGGGCTTTTCCGCGACGGAGATCTATAACACTGTTTCGGGACTTCACCAGAGCTTCAGAGCTTACTCCGGTTATTTCGTCGATCTGCTTGCCAACAAGGGCACAGCATATCCGCTTGTGGCCGTTGACGATTCACATTATTACGACGGCGACGAGTGTCGTTCCTACATTATGGCAGCCGCCGAGAGCGACAGCACATCGGATATCCTGAGGGCTATTGAGAACGGCGATTTTTACGCGACGCAGGGTCCTGAGCTTCTCGTCAAGCGAGAGGGGAACAAGATAATCGTGGATTGCTCTCCCGCCGAGGAGATATTCTTTATGACCAACAGCGCGTGGGAGTACGATCGCGCTCTTCGAGGTGAGAATATGACTCACGCGGAGTATCAGCCGAGCATAAACGAAAAATGGGTCAGAGTCGAGATAAGACACGGCAACGACTACGCGTGGAGCAACGTCTTCTTTATTTAATAACAGAAAAGAACCTGCGCGATCTTCGCGCAGGTTCTTTTCCTTTTATCCTCAGATCCAACCGAAGGATCTGGCGACAGTGATAAAAACAAACATGGTAAATATTGAGAGCAAGGTGCCGAGCGTGATAATTTCTCCCGCAAGGTCGTGATCAGCGTTGTAATTTCTTGCCATAGCATAGCTTGAAACGGCATTGGGAGTTGCGAAAACTGCTACAAGAATTGCCATTTCCAGCTTGTCGAAGCCGATAAGCGCGGATAATGTCAGCATAACGGCGGGTATCAATACAATTTTCCCAAGTACTGAGAAGATGGAGAACTTGACGTTACGAAGCATACTTCCGAACTTAAGACCGAGCGGTACTCCGAACAAAAGGAAATTGGAACGGAACGTTCCCTGTATCATTACGCCTCGTCTCTTCGGATCCTTGACCGCGAGCGGTACCACGATAAATAAGAGAGCGCATATCAGACAGGCGCACGCGCAAATATAAATGATTAATTTCGCGTTGAACACCTCAAAAATATTTGCGGTAGCTACGTTGTAAAACAGAAGTACGGGCAATAAACATTTAAAGCATACATCGTTGGCGATCTTTAAGAAATGAGCATCCCAAAGCTTGATCCGTGTAAGTACATAACCGAGAATGATCAGAAGGAAGATCGGAACGATAACGTTAGCTGAAAAAAATCAGATCCTTTACCATAAAAAACCTCTTTTTTGACATAATGCTACTAATTATACATCTTAATTGACGATAAAACAAGTCAAAAAATCAAAAAAATAAAAATCTCGAAAACTGTCATTAATGCCCAAAGCCAAGCCTGATTTTTTATCAGTGTTGCACAAAAAGATTGATATAAAAAGTACCGCCCGAATTTTTGGGCGGTACTCAATTTTTTAATTATTTGTTATTATTCTTCTGGCTTGATAAGCGACATTCCGCAGCTCCAGCAGGCGTCACCGTCGGGCTCGTTCTTCGTGCCGCAAATGCCGCAACGAATTTTCGCCTTTTTGTCGTCGTGAACGTAGACGATGTGAGGAACACCGCTGAAATGATAGGCTCTGTCGCCGACCTTGACGGTGTTCTTTTGCGGCGCGTATTCCTTTTCAATAATAGCTCCGTTTTCCTTTTCGATAAGCACGAAAAGGAGGTTTTGAGATGACACCCGTCTGCCGGTGCCGCCGGCTCTTGTATATCCTCCCCGATCGTCGTTTACGATGTGTACGGTCTTTACATCGACCTTTATGACCTTGCCGCGCCACGGTCTATCTATAAGCTTTCTGCCGATGAGAACGGCAGGGAGCAGTATCAGGATAACGTATATTATGATCCTGCTCGGCAGGGCAAAGGCGGAGAAGAAAAGCTCGCCCATAAATATAACGAAAAATATTATCAATATTTCAAGCGCCGACAGCAAAAGTATTTTTGCCGCGGTCTTCTTCTTTACGTATTCCCGTACGTCAAAAGGAAGTCTGTAACCGTCGTTTTTCATATATCCAACTCCTTTACTTGGCTCATTGAATATATTATATCATACGGTCGTATGATTGTCAATAACAATTAAATAATTTTATTTGTTTTTTTGCTCCATACGCAGCATAATTGCCTTGATGTCCGCGAGAAGCTCCCCTTGTATCGCGACGTCATCGATGAATTTCTGCCTTTCAGCGGCGGCTTTTGCTGCGGCGACATCGGCTTCAGCCTTTTTCCTTGCCGCTTCTTCCTTTGCTTTCTTTTCAGCGGCGGCTATCTCTTTGCGGCGTATAGTGTTCTTGAGCTTTAGAATTATCTTGAGAGCGAAGTATATGGAAAGCGCGACCACGAGAAAGTCAAGCACCGTCTGGAGAAATACTCCGTATGTTACGGCGACCTCGGGGACTGCCTCAATGCCAAGCTCCTCATTTGCTTCTATCGCGGGCTTCAGCACCCATTTAAGCTCTTTGAGCGTGTTTTCCTTAAGCACAAGGCTCGTAAGAGGGGTTATTATTTCGGAAACGAGAGCTGAAACTATCTTATTGAATGCCGAGCCGACGACAACGGCTATAGCGAGGTCAACGACATTTCCTTTAGCAACGAATTTCTTGAAATCCGCCCAGAATGCTTTGGACTTTTTGTCTACCTTTCTTCCCGCCTCAAGGGTAAGATCAATGGCTTCGCTTATATTGTCTATCTTTTTGTTACCTTTTTCGTATTTTTTCTTTTGCTTTTTTTCCTTCTTTTCTTTATTTCCCATATTGGTTTTCCTCTCAAATATCAGTATTTTGACTTTATTATAGTACATACGTAGGATAAAATCAAGGAAAAAAGCGCAAATCACAAAAAATATTTTTAAAAAGCTATTGACAAACGAAAAAGAGCGTGGTATAATACGAAGGTCAAAGAAGCAGAACGAATCTCCGTTCTCACCGTGCCGCAACGCGAGTACGGTCCAATATTTCAGCCCGTATACACGGGGGTTGATTTTTGCGCGGAGATTTTTGCTCTCCGTGTTTTTTATTTTCAGGAGGTGTATACCGATTAGCGCAAAAGAAATGCAGATCAACGAGGACATCAAGTTTCCGCAGGTCAGAGTTATAGGACCTGAGGGAGAGACACTCGGGATCATGAAGAGTCAGGCAGCTCTTGAGCTTGCTTACGACAAAGGGCTTGACCTTGTACTTATGGCGGCGCAGAGCGAACCGCCCGTATGTAAGATCATGGATTACGGACGTTTCCGTTACGAGCGTGACAAACGAGAGAAGGACGCAAAGAAAAAGCAACAGGTAGTCGAGCTTAAGGAAGTTCAGCTTTCCTGCCGTATCGAAACGCACGATTTTGAGACCAAGGCAAGAAATGCCGTAAAGTTCTTGCAGCAGGGAAACAAAGTCAAAGTCGTACTGCGCTTTAAGGGACGCGAAATGAGTCATATGGATATAGGCAAAGAGGTAATGGAGAAGTTCAGAGACGCGGTTTCGGAATACGGAACGGTCGATAAAACTCCCGTGCTTGAGGGCCGATTCTACAGTATGATCGTAGCGCCCATAAAAAACAAATAAAAACAGTTCATAATAGAAGCCGCGCGCTTCGTGATAATACAAAGAGAATTTAGAAAAGGAGTTTTTGAAAATGGGAAAAGTCAAGACACATAAAGCTTCGGCTAAAAGATTTTCCGTTACCGGAACAGGTAAAGTAAAGATGAATCACGCTGAGCACCGCCACAAACTCGGCAAAAAGGATCAGAAGAGAAAGAGACACCTCCGCACAGCGGATTACGTTGACGGCAAGATGGCTGCCAACATCAGACGTCTCATCCAGAAATAATTCGTTTAGGAGGAAAGAGAAATGGCAAGAATCAAAGGCGCTATGATGACGCGCAAGAGAAGAAATAAAGTACTCAAGGCAGCTAAGGGTTACTGGGGCGCAAAGAGCAAGCACTTCAAGATGGCAAAGCAAGCCGTTATGAAGAGCGGTAACTATGCTTATATCGGACGTAAGCAGAAGAAGAGAGAGTTCAGACAGCTTTGGATAGCCAGAATCAACGCAGGCGCAAAGCAGAACGGTATGAACTATTCTACCCTTATGCATGGCCTCAAGGTTGCGGGTATCAACCTCAACCGCAAGGTCCTCTCTGAGCTCGCAGTATCCGACAAGGACGCATTTGCAGCTATCTGCGCTGAGGCAAAGAAGGCTCTTAACGCTTAATTAGATGAAAAAACCGGTATATACCGGTTTTTTTCTGTAATAAAACAAAAACAATGATTATAAAAAAAGAAACAATAACGTCAAAAAGCAACCCGTCGGTAGGCTTTCTTTCGTCTCTTTCGGAGAAGAAATACCGAGAGCGATACGGAATGTTCAGAACCGACGGTATAAAGCTCGCGCGTGAGCTTTTGGAAAGAGGAATAACGCCCGAGACCTTATATATCAAGGAATCCTCGGCTGACAAGATAATAGCCGAGCTTGCGGGCTTTTCCTCTGAGGCGGTCATACTTTCAGACGCGCTTTTCGACAGAGTGTCGGAAGAAAAATCACCCGAAGGTGTTATATGTATAATAAAACATCTTGACAATTTGAAAAAAATTGCTACAATATATAATAGCGAGGAATTTCCTCAAGGTTGGAGTACGGACAGAATCATGCTTCTTGAGTCCTTGCGCGACCCAGGAAACCTCGGAACAGTTATCCGTTCGGCAGCGGCGCTTTCAATGGAAAGGCTTATAATAAGCGCGGATTCCGCGGAGCTTTATAACCCCAAAACCGTGAGAGCGTCGATGGGAACTCTTTTCGGTATGAATATTGACATTGTTGATTCTCTCCCGCGCGCCGCGGAGACCTTAAAGGTTCTCGGCAGGCGTGTTTTTGCGGCGGCTCTTGACCGTGAAGCTGTTGGGCTTGACAGCCTCACCCTCAGAGAGACGGACTGCTTTGCTGTCGGAAACGAGGGGCACGGGCTATCAGAGGAGCTGCTCGAGGTGTCAACGGGTAAGGTGTTTATACCGATAACAGAGGGAGCGGAGTCGCTCAACGCGGCAGCGGCGGCGGCGATACTTCTTTGGGAGCACAGGCGGCAGACTGTTAAAAAATAACTCAAAAAGGGGATTTATTAGGTATGGCGGGCGAAACCGTATATTGGATATGGCTTGCACAGCGTCTTGGCTCGGGCAGTAAATACGCGCGGGCGATACTTGACCGCTTTGGATCGGCTTTCGAGGTCTATCAAGCCGAGCCTGAGGCTTTTTCGGGCTTGGATTTCGGACGCTGCCGTGTTCTTTCGGCGCTAGCGGACAAGAACCTTACAGATGCCGTAAAGATATACGACGATTGCAAACGCCTCGGTGTTGACGTTATTCCTATTGATGATGCGAGATACCCTGCAAGGCTGCGCGCGATAATGGATGCGCCGACAGTCATTTACTGTCGCGGTAAATTGCCCGATTTCGGTGGAAGACTTTGTATAGGAGTTGTCGGTACTCGCAAAATGAGCGAATACGGATGCCGCGCGGCGTATAAAATATCTTACGAGTTGGCAGCGGCGGGCGCTATCACCGTCAGCGGTATGGCACTCGGAGTTGACAGTGTCGTAGCCGCGGCTACATTGGCGGCGGGCGGACATACGGTGGCCGTTCTCGGATGCGGGATCGACGTGGTCTACCCCGCGGCAAACAGGAAGATATACAATGAGCTTTTGTCAAAAGGCACGATAATCAGCGAATATCCTCCTCAGACCTCGCCAACAAGATTTACTTTCCCTCAGAGAAACCGCATAATCAGCGGACTTTCGCAGGGAACGTTCGTCGTTGAAGGAGATATGAAGAGCGGAGCTATGATAACGGCGCGTGATGCGCTGATACAGGGCAGGGAGCTCTTTGCGCTTCCGGGCAACGTCGGCGAGGCGAACTCAAACGGAACCAATACTATGATAAGAGAAGGCGCTCACCCTGTTGTCAGCGCCGAGGATATTTTACGGGAATTTTTACCGCTTTACCGTGATACCGTAGATATTTCACGCATAAACCGAGGTGACAGAAACCCGAATTACGACAGGGACGTGCTCGCGAAATACGGTATCGTGTTCGGATTTGACTGTATGATGGGAGAGAGGGGCCTCTCGCCCGTAATAACGCAGAACCAAGTCAAAGAAAAAAAGAAACCCGCAAAAGAGCCTGCGCCTGCCGTAAAGACGGCGGAGGCTAAAGTGAGCGACGGCTCAAATGAAGCTTACAAAACACTTGACCCTGCGCTTCGCGCGGTCTACGACCGCATCCCGTCGGACCGTGCCGTCAGCATTGACCGCTTGACGGGTAACGGACTTGGCGTCGGAGACGTCATTTCCGCGTTGACTTTACTTGAGATAGAAGGGCTTGTGACGAGCCTGCCCGGAGGCTTGTACTCAAAAGCATAACAGCCGACGAAAATTCCCGAATGCGGCGTTGCTCAAGGGAAGCGGCTCGACGTAGATGAAGTTTGAAAATGCATTTTCAAACTTCTCGTTTTGTGGCTTTTGATGCTAAAAGCATCAATTTTGCAAAGCAAAAACAGCCACAATTCCGCTACGCCTTCGCCTTGTTTTCTGCGGTGCGCCTTGCCTTCGAAAATTTTCGACAGGCTGCATAAAAATTTATTTGGATATTAAAACTGAAAAATCAAAACGATCCAGTTTAGGTTTATAAACACGAAAGGTAATTAAATGGCAAATCTTGTAATAGTAGAGTCGCCACACAAGGCGGCTAACATAAAATCGTTTCTCGGCTCGAATTATAAGGTCATAGCCTCAAAGGGGCATATCTGCGACTTGCCGAAAAGCACACTCGGAGTTGACATAGACAATAATTTTGAAGCACATTATATAAATATTCGCGGAAAAGGCGACCTTATTAAGGAAATAAAGAAGGAAGCCAAGAACGCAAATAAAATATTCCTTGCAACCGACCCTGACCGCGAGGGAGAGGCTATCGCGTGGCATCTCGCTCAGGTGCTTGATATTCCCGTGGAAAAAACTCTCCGCGCGGCGTTCAATGCTATCAACAAAGAGAGCGTAAAGGCGGCAATCAAAAACCCCAGAAATATTGATATGAATCTCGTCAATGCCCAGCAGGCAAGACGGATCCTTGACCGAATAGTCGGTTATAAGCTCAGCCCCATTCTTTGGAAACGTATCAAGAGCGGACTGTCTGCGGGACGCACGCAGTCTGTCGCTACTCGTATGATAGTTGAGCGCGAGGAAGAGATCCGTGCGTTTGTTCCCGAGGAGTATTGGCTTATTGACGCAGAGCTTCTGACAGAGGATGGGAAGCGCTTTACGGTCAGATATTTCGGTGATGAGTCAGGTAAAAAGCTTAAGCTCTCTTGCGAAGAAGAAGCTATGAGGGTCGTAAATGACGTTACCGGCAAGAATTTCAAGGTCGCTGACGTAAGACGCGGAGTAAAGCACAAATCTCCCGCGCCGCCCTTCAGCACGTCAACGCTTCAGCAGGAGGCAGTTAAAAAGCTTGGATTCCAGTCGGGACGTACGATGAAAACCGCGCAGGAGCTTTACGAGGGAGTAAATCTCGGAGCGGAGAACGGCGGAACGCAGGGTCTTATTACCTATATGCGTACAGATTCGCTCAGAGTGTCAAACGAGGCGATGGATGCGGCAAGAGCACTTATCACTGAAAAATTCGGTGATAAATATTGCCCCAAGAAACCGAGAATATATAGATCCAAGAATAACGCGCAGGATGCGCACGAGGCGATAAGACCAGTTGATCCCGCGCTTGACCCCGCGCGTGTAAGATCTCACCTGACGCCCGATCAGTACAGACTTTATAAGATCATCTGGGACAGATTTATAGCAAGCCAGATGGAGTCCGCGACGATAGCTACTGTAACTGCGGATGCGGTCAGCAACGGACATCTTTTCCGTGCGAGCGGATATACGGTGACGTTCCCCGGATATCTTTCTCTTTATTCAGATGTCGAGGAGCATACGGATGACGGAGAGCTTGATATAAAGCTCCCCGAACTGACGGTCGGTAGCTCGCTTCTTTGCGACACGGTAAAGCCGACAAAGCATTTTACAGAAGCACCCCCAAGATATACGGAGGGCTCTCTTGTCAAATCTCTTGAGGAAAGAGGAATAGGACGCCCAAGTACCTTCGCTACGATAATCACGACCATAATTGAGCGTGATTATGTCAGACGAGACGGAAAGGTGCTCGTTCCGACACCGCTTGGAGAGATCACGACAAAGCTTATGAAGGAGAGCTTTGCCGATGTTGTCGATTATAAATTTACCGCCAATATGGAGAATATGCTGGACGGCATTGAGAACGGTACCGCGACGACGGAGCAGGTGCTCAAGGACTTTTGGGCAGATTTCTCAAAGGAGCTTGAAGCCGCGATAGAGGCGGGCGGAGAGCATCTCGCGGTTCCCGCTGAAGAAACGGATATCATATGTGAGAAATGCGGAGCTAAGATGGTAGTTCGTTCCGGTAAATTCGGCAAATTTGCCGCTTGTCCGAATTATCCCAAGTGCCGCAACACAAAACCGCTTGAAAAGCCCGAAAAGAAGGAAGAGGAAGCAAAGGAAGATGCCGCTGCGAAGCCCGTAAATAAGAAACCCGAGCCGCAAAAAACGGATCTTAAGTGCGAGATCTGCGGTGGCGAGCTTGTTGTCCGTCAGGGACGCTACGGAAGCTTCTACGCTTGCTCAAATTTCCCCAGCTGCCGCTTTACGAAGCCCGTGGTTGAGGAAAGTACAGGAGTATGTCCCAAGTGCGGAGGAAAGATAGTAAAACGCCGCGGACGCAACCGTTCTATATTCTACGGATGCGAAAAATATCCGGAGTGCGATTTTTCATCGTGGGATATTCCGACGAAGGAGATCTGTCCCAAGTGTGGAAAGACTCTCTTCAAAAAGAAGGGAAAAGCGCAGCTCGTCTGCGGAAATACGGCGTGTGACTATACCTGCGCCGTTACAGAGGAAGCTAAGGATAACGATTGATAATGAGTGAAAATAAACCGTTTATAAACGTAATAGGCGCGGGCCTTGCGGGATGCGAGGCGGCGTGGCAGGCGGTAGGGCGAGGGGTAGCTGTCAGGCTTTTTGAAATGAAGCCGAAAAAATACACCCCCGCTCACCGTTCGGCGGGATATGCCGAGCTCGTTTGCTCAAATTCTCTTCGGGCGGCGGCGGTCTCCAACGCCGTCGGACTCCTCAAGGAGGAGATGCGCAGACGAGGCTCTCTTATAATGGAGGCGGCAGACGCGACAAGTGTACCCGCAGGCGGAGCGCTCGCCGTTGACAGAGAGAAGTTTTCAGCGTATATTACGGAAAAGATCAAAAACCACCCCGACATTGAGGTGATAGAGGCTGAGTGCGACGGCGTTCCCGAGGGAATAACCGTTATCGCTACGGGACCTCTTACGTCGGGTCCTATGGCGAAATTCATTGAGGGACTCGGTTGTAAAGGCTTGCACTTTTTTGATGCGGCGGCTCCGATCGTTGATTTTGCGTCTGTCGATATGGAAAAGGCGTTTTTTGCGTCGAGATACGGTAAGGGCGACGCGGATTATATAAACTGCCCTATGACAAAAGAGGAATACGACGCTTTTTATACCGAGCTTATCTCGGCAAAGGAAGCTCCGCTTCACGATTTTGACCGCGAGGCGCAGGAGGGTAATAAAAAAGAGATCACCGTTTTCGAGGGATGTATGCCCGTTGAGGTAATGGCGAGGAGAGGGTATGACACCCTGCGTTACGGGCCGCTCAAGCCCGTAGGTATCATCGACCCTAAAACGGGTAAGGAGCCGTATGCCGTAGTTCAGCTCCGTAAGGAGAACGTCCTTGGAACTATGTATAATCTCGTCGGTTTTCAGACACACCTGACATATCCCGAGCAGAAGAGAGTTTTCGGAATGATACCGGGACTCGGTAACGCTGAATACCTCCGCTACGGCACAATGCACAGAAATACTTATCTCGATTCCCCGGGTTTTCTTGATAACACTTACGCAGTCAAGAGCCGTCCCGAGGTATATTTCGCGGGACAGATGACGGGAGTTGAGGGATATGTTGAGTCGGCTGGCTCGGGCCTTGTCGCCGGCACTAACGCCGCAAGACAGGCGCTTGGACTCGGTAGCATAGTATTTCCGAAAACAACTGTGCTTGGAGCTATGGCTAATTACGTAAGCTTCGGAGGAGCTTCGAGATTTACCCCCATGAACGCTAACTTCGGTATTGTCGAGCCCCTTGGTTACAGGGTCAAGGGCGGAAAGACGGCGAAAAACGAGGAGCTGGCAAAGCGCGCGCTTGAGGCGCTTTCTAAAATAGAATGATAGTGCAGTGCTGTATGCTGCGCGAAGAAGGGATTACTTAATGAGGATAATCGTTGACGCGATGGGCGGAGATAACGCGCCTTTTGAGATAGTAAAAGGAGCTTACGCCGCCTCGCTTGAATATGATGTGGAAATAGTTCTCGTCGGCGATACGGAGCAGATAGAAAAACTTGCCGAGGAAAACGAATACGATCTGAGTAAAATAGAAATAATCGACACAAAGGTTGCTATAACTATGGAGGACGACCCTCTTTGCGTTGTCCGCGCAAAGAACGATTCGTCGATGAGTATAGCTCTGAAGCTCCTTGTCGAGGGAAAGGGCGACGCCGTTGTCAGCGCGGGAAATTCGGGCGCGCTGTTTACGGGCGCGTCACTTATCGTCAGAAAGATACGCGGAGTCAAAAGGGCGGCTATCGCATCGGTGCTCCCGTTCTCGCCCCCCGTGCTTTTGCTTGATTCGGGCGCGAATCTCGTTGTAACTGACGATTGCCTTGAGCAGTTTGCCGTTATGGGAAGCGCATATATGAGAAATTATTACGGTATCGAAGAGCCTCGCGTAGGTCTTCTCAATAACGGAGCCGAGGAATGCAAGGGTACGGAGCTTCACGTGACGGCGCATCAGCGTCTTAAAGCGGCGGACAATATAAATTTCGTCGGCAATGTTGAGGCAAATATGATTTCCCGCGACGTGTGTGACGTGCTCGTGACTGACGGCTTTAACGGAAATATACTGCTTAAATGTACCGAGGGTATGGGTAAGCTTATGATAAATGAGTTGAAAGGTCTTTTCCTCGCCTCGAACATAACAAAGCTGTCAGCGCTTATGCTTAAAAAGAGGATAAAGGCAATTAAGCGTAAATACGATTCGTCGGAGCACGGAGGCGCGCCGATACTTGGCATATCAAAGCCTGTTATTAAGGCTCACGGTTCGTCGAACGCAAAGGCGTTTAAGAATGCTATCCGACAGGCGATCGCGGTCGTTGACACCGGAGTTACTTACGATATAGCAAAGGAAGCTGAGAAATTCGAGGCTAAAAGGAGAGCGGAGATCGCCGCGAAACACGCTGAAAACGGCGGAGGAAACGAAAAATGAGTGAATTTCCGAAAAACAGATCGGGACTTGAAGCCAGGATAGGGTATAAATTCAAAGACGGTAAATACTTGACGGAGGCACTTACGCATTCGTCCTTTTCGCATGAGCAGAAGCTCAGGAGAATAGACAGCAGATGTAACGAGCGCCTTGAGTTTTTGGGTGATTCCGTACTGTCGCTCGTTGCGAGCAGACTGCTTTTTGAGAGATATTCTGACCGAGACGAGGGCGTTATGACCAAGATCCGCGCGGAGATAGTATGTGAGAGGGCGCTTGCGGGCTTTGCGCGTGAGATAGGGCTCGGTGATTATCTGCTTCTTGGCGTCGGTGAGGAAAAGAACGGCGGACGCGAGAGCAAGTCGATACTGTCAGATGCGTTTGAGGCGCTTTTGGCGGCGATGTATCTTGATTCGGGAGACAAATGGCTTCAGAGTATAGAGCCGTTTTTAACACCGTTTCTCGTCGCTGAGATAGAGCGAACGGAAAAGGCGGGCAGAGGACATGACTATAAGACTCAGCTTCAGCAGTTTATACAGCAGGACAGCTCGGCGCAGCTTTGTTACGTAACGGTCGGCGAGAGCGGACCCGATCACGACAAGACCTTTGAGGTCGAAGCGAGAATGGGAAGCAACATAATAGGTCGCGGCAAAGGCAAGACCAAGAGGGAAGCCGAGCAGACTTCAGCGATGGAGGCTCTCAAGCTTTTCGGTGAGATAAAATAAAATTTTCGGGATGTTGCAAAAGCAACATCCCGAAAAGCTTTACTTCTGTCAAAAAGCTAATATCAAAATAAGGCTCTCCACGAGGGAGAGCTCCCGCGATACGGGTGAGAGGGCAATAAAAAACCTCTCCGCATCGTGTTCGCTCGGCACCTCTCCCAAAGGGCGAGGCTATGCAAGCGTTCACTCGCTTATAGTCATATTATTAAATACAACCCGCTTGCTTCTTTTACTAGACGCAAAGGGGTATTTCGCGCTCTGCGGAGCGCGACAAGGGCGCAGCCCCTTGACCCCGCAAGTTTTTGAAAAAACTTGACTAAAACTTGAAAAAGCTTCGCAATAATTTAGTTGATGTCTGCGGAGAAGAGATTGACCTTATCCGCGCCGTTTGTCTCGAACCACGTTATCTTAAGCTCTTTTGCCGTTACGTTCAGCGGTATCTTCAAAAGACTCAGGTAATTGTCCTCGACTTTGAATATTTGGTCTCCGTCGGCATATACCGCAAACGATTTTACAATAGTGTCAGCTATGCGAACAGGCTTAAAATCCTTGCCCGTGTGGAGCTTCATCGTGAAGACACGCATCTTTTTGTTGTCCGAAATGGATATGCGCGAAAAATCGGGATCAAAGCGGAGCCTGAGCGATGATATTTTTTCGGGTCGGTCAAACGTAAATATCAGACTGTCGCCGATGTTTTGAGTTATACTGTTTTCACCGTCTATGACGCGCGGACGCTCTATCCCGTTTAAAAGTATCTCTCTTTCCGCGTCGGAGATATTCAAACGGGCTTTTTTTGTCAAAGGTGATGGCTTGCGAGTTATATGCGGGAGAAAAACGCCGTCGTCCATAAGCATTTTCTGGATCTCGCGGTAGCGTAGGGCGGTTGCCCTCGGCGTTTCTCCGTATTTTACTGAAAGAGCCGCCGCCGAGCCCATGGCTTGACCCAAAAGCGCGCAGGTTCCCATAACGCGGGTAGAGGAGAGCGCCGCGTGCGTTACGCTGATATTTCTTCCCGCGAACACGAGATTTTCAATATTTTTCGAATAAAGACAGCGAAGCGGTATTCCGTACGGTTCCGTGACGGGTATACTTATCGCGGGAATATTTATTTTATCGTTTTTTCGCATACCGTAAGGGTTGTGGTCGTCAAGCGGCCAACCGCCGTATGCTATCTCGTCATAGAAATGACCGCCCGAAACGACGTCGTGCTCGGTCATAACGTAATCTCCGATATATCTTCGGGATTCACGCTTTCCCGGCAGAAATCCAACCCATTCAAGCTCCCAATTATCCATTCCGTGGTCGCCTCGGTTTTTTATATGATCCCAAACGCCGTATATCGCCGCCAGAAGCTCATCTCGAACACGGTCGGCGTCGTGTATACTGTCGCCCTCGCCGCCAAGCTCGACCCACCATAGATTAGCTCCGCTTGTAGCGATCTTATGGTTTCTTACCAGCGAGTGAGCGCTCTGACCTATGTCGCTTGCGAAACACGAATCGTCAGGATATACGTTGGCAAACGACGGAGGAGTGAAGGGAACCGGGTGATCGGTCTCTCTTGCCGCCAAAAGCACCGACATTCCCATAGTATGAGTGTCAGCCGTTTTCTGAGCGAGGCTCTCACCGTACTCATCAGCGCTTTCACGTCCGTGGCGGTATTCTGCTCCCACGAGGGGCGCCAAAATGCTGTCGCCCGAGCAATCGGCAAAGAGCTTTGCCGTGACGGTGATGTAGGTATATGTCGTCATCTGCCATCCGGTTACTGAGATTATTTTGCCATTCTCGGTCTCGGCGTCAAGGCAGGAGGTGTTCATAAGCAGGGTTATATTTTCGTTTTCACGGAGCATATCGTAGAGATTCGCGTCCAAAAGCGATGGAACGAGATAAGGGTTTGATCTTATATTACGCTCCTCAAGCTCCGAGATAAAGCCTGTTTCTCTGTTGAATTTGCCTTTCGCGCCTCTTACCCACATGCGTATTTCTGATGAGGCGTTGCCGCCGAGCATAGGTCTGTCCTGCATCAGAATGACCTTAGCGCCGTATCTTGCGGCGGCAAGCGCGGCGAACGAACCCGAAAGTCCGCCGCCTACAATACATATGTCGCAATTTAAGCTTTTTTTCAAAAGATTATTATTCATAAGTATCTCCCAAAGCAGTATTTTTCTCTATTTTATCACGGGTGATTGACAAAAACAATGTAATGAATTATAATAAAGCTATAATATTTTACAATAAAAGGTGATGTAATGGAGCTTCGGCTGATACTTTACAACGGAGATAAAGAAAGAGAGCGCTTTGAGCTGATGCGTGGGGTTCGTCCGTGGGACGTTTTGCTCGCGATAAAGCGGGGATCGTTCGAGCTTCTTTTCCCTGCGTTGGGAGAAGAATATATTATCGGCGAAAACGAGATAGCGTTTATTCCGTCGGGCACGGAGTTTATAAGAACGGTGAGAGAGCCGATAGATTTTCACCAATTCGCGTTTTTTTGCGACCCCGCCGAGCCGCTTTGCGCCTGCCTTTCGCGCGGACGGTTGAATTTGCCAAAGGAACGTGCGGCCTTTATTATCGAGGCGCTTGACCGCGCCTCGGAGATGACCGATAACGGAGAGCTTATACTTCACGGGCTTCGGAGCATTATAACCGAAAATTATCTTTTTGGAGAAAGCCGTGAGATGTCGCCAAGGAGCGTTGGTGGCGATATTCTTGAGGTCATACGATATATGAGTGAAAATCTCGGAAACGAGATATGTATAGACGAGCTTGCCGCGAGAGTATTTTTGAGCCACACGGGGCTTATTTCAAAATTCAAGCGACAGGTGGGAACAACACCGTCGAAATATCTCATAATGCTTCGTCAAAGACGGGCAAAGCAGCTTTTGCTTGACGGAGATCTGAAGATCAACGAGATAGCGGAGGTGTGCGGATACAAAAACGCGTATTATTTCACAAATGCGTTCAGGGCTTATACCGGAATGAGCCCTACGGATTTCAGGAAATTTTATTTAAAAGGGAACGATCGTTGATAACTTTGCCACTGCCGCGGCGAATCGAAGGCATCGCCACTATTGCGGCGAAGCC
The DNA here is from genome assembly GCA_045652645.1 of Eubacteriales bacterium. GTDB lineage: Bacteria > Bacillota > Clostridia > Oscillospirales > CAG-272 > RGIG3994. Next base: position 21,233 of record JAZRUP010000168.1, read on the forward strand.
TTTTGAAAGTTTTGATCATAACGCGCTTGCACGTGCCTTTTCTCAAAAGTTTGCGGTTTGGGGACGCGGAGCCTTGGACGCCCGTCGCAACGGGAAAAATACCCATTCGCTTACAGAAATATTATCAGCATAACCCGCTTGCTTCTTTGCTGAAAAGACACCCCAAAAATTAGTAACTGTGTTACCAATTTTTAGGTTGTCTTTTCCGAGACGCAAAGGGGACGCGATGGGGCTCTGCCCCAAACCCCGCTCAAGAAACTTTTTGAAAAAAGTTTCTTAAGGATCTTCAAAAACTTTGAAAAAGGCACGCCAAAGTGTGTTATGATCTTTACTTAAACGCTTGTTCTTTGCTGAAAAGACA
>JAZRUP010000169.1:0-4553 GCA_045652645.1 Eubacteriales bacterium
GTGTCTTCGGAAGTACTGATTTTTACGCGCTTCGGGAAAAAACGACGTTCGGAAGCGTTATGAAGCACGTTTGGTTCCGTTCGCTCAGCAGTATAAAGATGGTTTGGGACTCTTTGATAGGACTTTTAACGGGAAGATTCAGCCTTTCATCGGTTTCAGGGCCCGTTGGGACGACGCAGGTTATAACGCAGGCTGCAAGTATGGGTTGGTACACCCTTATTTATATATTTGTAGTTATTGCGATGAATCTCGGCGTATTTAATCTTTTGCCCTTTCTCCCTCTCGACGGCGGGCACATCGTTTTTGCTTTTTATGAGCTTATAGCAAGAAAGCCAGCTCCTAAAAAGTTTATGGAAACTTGTCAGATCATCGGCATTTTGCTTATGTTCGGACTTATGATAGTTGTAACAGTAAAGGATATAATTAATTTGTTCTGATATGGATTATTCAAAAATAAGAAGAAAAACAAGACAGATTACTGTCGGTAATATAAAAATAGGCGGAGATGCTCCTCTGTCAGTTCAGTCGATGACCAACACCGACACGCATGACGCGGAGGCAACTGTCACACAGATAAAATCGCTTGAGACAGCGGGATGTCAGATAGCCAGATTGACAGTTCCGACACTTGAAGCCGCGGATACTATTACCGTAGCTAAAAATTCCGGCGTAAAAATACCGCTTGTCGCTGATATTCATTTTGATTATAAAATTGCGCTGAAGTGTGCCGAGCTTGGTGTTGATAAAATAAGGATAAACCCAGGAAATATCGGTTCTGACGATAAGGTAAGAGAAGTGGTTAACGCTTGTAAATCAAAGGGAATACCGATAAGAATAGGTGTTAACAGCGGATCTCTTGAAAAGAATATACTTAAAAAGTACGGTTCGCCAACGCCCGAGGCGCTTGTTGAAAGCGCGCTTTATCACGCGGAGCTGCTTGAAAAGTTCGGATTTTCCGATATTATAATTTCAATAAAGACCACGAATGTTCCCGATATGATAGCGGCAAACCGTATTTTGGCAAATGTGACGGATTATCCTATCCACATTGGAGTAACGGAGTCGGGATTTGCCGAGAGAGGAATGCTTCGAAGCGCTGTTGGAATCGGGTCTTTGCTTTGCGACGGGATTGGAGATACTCTCCGTGTTTCACTGACGGATGATCCTGTAAAGGAGATCTCGGCGGCGAAGAAGATACTTAACGCAGTTGGTATTGACGGGCTTCGCGGAATGAATATAATAAGCTGTCCCACCTGCGGACGCACGAAAATAGACCTTATAAGCTTATCACGGGAATTTGAAGCCGCGGCAGAGCGAGAGGGAATTCTTTCTGTCCCGATCGACGTAGCTCTTATGGGCTGTGCCGTTAACGGTCCCGGTGAGGCTAGAGAAGCCGACATAGGAATAGCGGGCGGTGCCCACGAGGCTCTTCTTTTTGAGAAGGGCGAGATCATATGCAAGATCAACGAAAACAATATAGTAGAAAAACTTATAGAACGAATAAAAGAGAAGTATGTCTAAAAATTTAATTCAACTTTTTAATAAATATACTGCTACGGGAGCTCGGCGAGATTGGATGGGATCAGCCGAGATAATATCAACGCGCGCAGATAAGGAACGGCGGATAGTTGAGGTTTCCGCCGCTTTTCCGACTGTGATACCGAAGGACGAGCTGTTTTCCGCGGAAAATGATATCCGTGAGGCTTATCAGCTTAACGCGGTTAAGATACTGCCGAAGTATCCCGTAAACTCTTTTGACGATCGATACATACCCGAAATATTCAAGGAAGCCGCCAATGTACGAATTGAGGTGCGGTGCTTTTTTGACGGATGCAATTACACTCTTGAGGGAGATCATCTGACGGTTACCGTCTGTCATCCTGCGGAGAGTGTAAAATTTATAGATAACTCAAATACGCCTACGCTTATTGAAAATATTATAATGAGTGAGTTCGGCAGGAAAATAAACGTTGAGATATTGCCGGGCGCGTCGGAGCTTAGATATGACGATAGCTATTACCGTGAGCTTGAACGTATTGACGTCGGCCTTTTTGCCGCGAGTAAGGATTATGACAAACGCGCCGCGGAGGGGTTCCGTCAGTCGGAAGCACCCGTAGCTCCTGATGTTCAGGAGGAGGAAAAATTGCCGCGCGCGGCTTCTCTTTACGAGACTGAAAATGAGGCTTATAACGACGGAGGAATTGTCAAGATCGGAACGTCGGAATTTGATATTTCAGAGCCTGAATTCGTTATAGGAAACGATTTCGCAATAACTCCAACGCCCATAGCAAAGCTCGACGACGGCAAACAACATTCGAATGTAGTCATTGTAGGTCAGGTGTTCAAATATACCGCCGAGCCTAACCGCGCGGGGGACAAAATGCAGATAACGTTCGCTCTTTTTGACGGAAACGCGTCGATAGAGGGTCGTGCTTATCTTGAAATTGACGAAAGCAAGGAATTTGCGTCTGTAGTAAAGCCGGGAGCGGCGCTTGCGATGAAGGGATACGTCAAGCACGTAAGAAAAAAGGACAAGACCATAGACGACGATATGACCTTCCATTACAGCGATATCGCCAGGATAAAGAAGAAGGAACGCCGCGATAACGCCGAAAAGAAGCGTGTCGAGCTCCATTTCCACTCTAATATGTCGAGTATGGACGCAACGACACCTCCCGATAAGCTTGTCGGTATCGCGCAAAAATGGGGAATGCCCGCGGTCGCCATAACCGACCACGGAAACGTCCAGGGATTCCCCGAGGCTATGCTTGCGTCTGACAAGAACGGAATGAAAGTAATTTACGGAATGGAAGCCTATTTCGTAAACGATATGTCGAGCGCGCTTTACGGAAAATACGAGGGCGGATTTGACGACGAATGTGTCGTTTTCGATATTGAAACCACGGGACTTTCTGCAAAGAATTGCAAAATAATCGAGATCGGTGCTGTAAAGATAAAGGACGGCGAGATACTTGAGCGTTTTGACGAATTTATAGACCCCGAGATCCCGATCCCGGAGGAGATAACGAAGCTGACGTCTATAACCAACGAAATGGTGAGGGGTAAGGATAAAATAAACGATGTTCTGCGCCGATTCCTTGATTTTGTCGGTGACAGACTTCTTATCGCGCATAACGCCAACTTCGATACAGGATTTATAAGAGTCGCGTCTGCCGAATGCGGATATGAATTTAAAAATCCGTATTTAGATACTCTTGCGCTGTCCCGTTTTCTCAATACAGACCTCAAATCACACAAACTCGACGGACTTCAGAGATATTTCGGACTTGAGGACTTCCACCATCACAGAGCGGACGACGACGCGGAAGCGCTCGCCAAGATCTTCTTCTGTATGGCAGAGAAGATGAAAAAATACAATATAGCGGGATATTCACAGCTTAATGCGGAAATGCAGGCTAATTCCGACCCGCTGACTCTCCCGACGTATCACCAGATAATTCTCGTTAAGAATAAAGCGGGACTTAAGAATCTTTACAAGCTTATATCAAAGAGCTATCTTAATTATTACAGAAGAAACCCGAGAATACCTAAATCTGAGCTTGTAAACCACAGAGAAGGTCTTATTATCGGTTCCGCCTGTGAGGCGGGTGAGCTTTACCGCGCGATACTTGACGGTATGCCAGAATCGGATATTGAAAGTATCGTAAACTTTTACGATTATCTTGAGATCCAGCCGCTCTCGAACAATATGTTCCTTGTTAACGACGGAAAGTTAGGCAGTGTTGAAGATATCAAGAATATCAACAGACGGATCGTTGAACTCGGTAAGAAATACAATAAGCCCGTAGTTGCGACGTGCGACGCGCATTTTGTCAACGACGAGGACGAGATATTCAGAAAAATACTTCTCGCGGGTATGAAATTCAAGGACGCGGATAAAGACACGCATCTTTATCTGCGCACGACAGAGGAGATGCTTGAGGAATTTTCATATCTCGGCGAGGAAACGGCGTATGAGGTCGTTGTTGAGAACACGAATATCATTGCCGATATGATAGATTACGAAAATGTCCGCCCCATTCCGAAGGGAACTTACACTCCTAAAATGGAGGGAGCAGAGGAAGAGCTTCAGGATATGTGCTGGACACGCGCTAAGTCTATGTACGGCGATCCGCTCCCCGAGCTTGTTACAAAGCGACTTTCAAAGGAGCTCGAATCCATTATAAAGCACGGTTTTGCGGTCCTTTACGTTATTGCGCAAAGACTTGTTCATTTCAGCGAGCAGAACGGTTATCTCGTCGGCTCGAGAGGTTCGGTCGGCTCGTCGTTCGTCGCGACGATGGCTGGTATATCGGAGGTCAATCCTCTGCCGCCTCATTATTGGTGCCCTAAATGTAAGCACAATGAGTTCTTCACGGACGGTTCTGTCGGTTCGGGTTTTGACTTGCCCGACAAGAACTGCCCAGAGTGCGGAACGAAGATGAACTGTGACGGACACGATATCCCGTTTGAAACATTTCTTGGTTTCTACGGCGATAAATCCCCCGATATCGATCTGAACTTCGCGCCAGGAGAGCTTCAGGGTAAGGTTC
>JAZRUP010000170.1:0-12137 GCA_045652645.1 Eubacteriales bacterium
TCCGGGAGGCATCTCGTCGATCACCGACATATCGAGATCTCCGTAAAACGCGAGCGCAAGCGAGCGAGGTATCGGCGTCGCGCTCATAACAAGAGTGTGCGCGTTCTTGCTCTTCTCCGAGAGCGTCGCCCTTTGCATAACTCCGAATCTGTGCTGCTCGTCCGTAACGATAAGCCCCGGACGCGCAAATTCAACGCCGTCTGAAAGCAACGCCTGAGTACCTATAACGAAATCAAGCGTTCCGTCCGTCAGGGCTGCTTTTATTTTTGTTTTTTTAGACGCACTTGTCGCGCCGATGAGCAGCTCGACCGAATAACCGAGCTTGCCGAGAATGTCCGAAAGGTCGGCGTAATGCTGTCTGGCTAATATCTCCGTTGGTGCCATAAGAGCCGCTTGATAGCCGCTTTTTACGGCAATATATACTGCCGCAGCCGCGCAAACGGTCTTTCCGCAGCCGACATCGCCTATAAGTATGCGATTCATCGGGCTGTCGGTCGCCATATCCGCTCTTATCTCGCGGATCGCTCTCTTTTGCGCTTCCGTCAGCGGGAACGGCAAGGATCTTGAAAACGGCACGAGATCGTTATTAAGGCACGCGTGCGCGCCGCTCTTTTTGACCTTTGCACGCGTCAGCGCCATACCGAGACCGAACGTAAAGAACTCGTCGAATATAAGCCGCTTTTTAGCGGCGGCGAGTGACACGAAATTCTCGGGATTGTGTATGTTCTTAAGCGCGAAGGTTCTTGTACAAAGCTTATTTTCAATGCGAATATCGTTTGGCAGATCGTCCGGTATCTCCTGACCGCAAAGCGCCGCAGCCTGCGCTATATTTTCTGTTATCTGCTTTTGGTTGAGACCTTCCGAAAGTCTGTAGATCGGTATCAGATCGCGAAGCGGCTTGTCGTCGTACCACGGTTCAAACGCGGGCGCCGACATAGCGTAATGTCTGCCGACGCGCTCGACCTTGCCCCAGAATCTGAACGTTGATCCAAGTGGAAATTTATCTTTGAGATAATCCTGATTGAAAAATGTTATCTCCGCCGTTCCCGAATCGTCGTATGCCTTGAATTTTAGCATTGACATATGACGTGAGCGCAGCCTGACTCCCTTTGGCTCTGTTGCTACGGTAAGTACAACCGCGTGCTTTATATCGGGATCGGTTATCTCATCGAGAAGCTCAATATTGCCCCTGTTTTCATACGCGCGTGGATAATTGACCAGCAGATCGCCCGCAGTGAATATTCCCTGCTTCGCGTAAGCCGCCGCCTTTACAGGCCCCACGCCCTTAAGCTTGGTTACGGACGTATTAAGTACGCTACCTGCCATAATTATCCCTCCTTAAATCAAACTTTAGTACCAATTCTCCCCGACAGAAATATCAACGTCAAGAGGAACAGAGAGCTTTACTGCATTCTCCATCTCCTCGCGGAGAATCTGTTCTGCTGCATCAGCGCAATCAAGCGAAGCTTCAATAAGAAGCTCATCGTGAACCTGAAGAATAAGTCTTGCGTCAAGTCCCTTAAGCTTTTCAGCGACATTTATCATAGCTATCTTAATTATATCGGCGGCACTTCCCTGTATGGGGCTGTTCATAGCCACTCTCTCGCCGAACGCCTGCAGATTCTTGTTTTTACCCGCAAGCTCTGGAATATAACGCCTGCGCCCCATCATTGTGGTTACGTATCCGTCGCGGCGAGCCTCCTCCTTGACCCTGTCAAGATATTCCGCTATCTTAGGATAGCTTGCAAGATAGCTCTCAATATACTGCTTCGCCTGTTTCATTGATATATGCAGGTCGTTCGCGAGTCTGAATTCTCCCATACCGTAAAGTATTCCGAAATTGACCGCCTTTGCACGCTTTCTCATCTCAAGCGTTACAGATTCGGGATTGACACCGAAAACGCGCGCCGCTGTTGCCGTGTGTATATCCTCGCCAGCCGTAAATGCTCGTATCATATTCTCATCTCCCGAAATATGAGCAAGAATACGAAGCTCGATCTGCGAATAGTCCGCGTCTATCAGAACGTAATTCTCGTTTTCGGCAATGAAATAGCGTCTGAACTCACGTCCAAGCTCAGTTTTTATCGGGATGTTCTGAAGATTGGGTTCAGTTGAGGACAGTCTGCCCGTAGCCGTTCCCGTTTGCTTGAAATTCGTGTGTATTCGTCCCGTTTCGTCGGCTTCTCGTAAAAGTCCCTCGGCATATGTCGAACGGAGCTTTGCCACCTGACGGTAATCGAGTATATCCTCAATTATTTCGTTATAAGGTCTTAATTTTTCAAGCGTTTCGGCATTTGTCGAATAGCCTGTTTTAGTTTTTTTCCCGTGAGGTAAACCGAGCCTCTCAAAAAGTACCTCTCCGAGCTGCTTTGGCGAATTGATGTTAAATTCACCGCCCGCCGCCCAATAGATGCGCTCTGCAAGCTCCTTTTCAAGCATTAATAGCTGTTCACCGTAACGCTCGATCCCCTCTCTGTCTATTTTAAATCCCGAAAGCTCCATCTCGCCAAGCACTTTTGCCGTGGGAAGCTCTATATCGGAGAGTAGCTTCTCAGCGTTTTCGGCGATTATCTTTTTATCCGTTTCGTGGTATATTTCGTAAATATATTGAGCAGTCTCGATATTCTCCAACGGTGTATTTCCAAGGAATCGTAGAACGAGCTTAGAAAGCTCGTATCCCGACTCACCCGGATTCAGAACATACGCTGCAAGCATAATATCGGAAAGACATTTATCAAACGCGATTCCGTCCTTCGCAAGTCTTTTATAAATCTCTTTATAATCGTAGCAAACGCAATTTTGCCCCAAAATTATCTGTTCTATTTCAACTTTATCGGCCGTTTTATATATGGTTTTTCCATCGCAGACAGTAAGAACACCATCAAAATAATTTATCGCGTAAAAGTCCGCTCCATCTACAAATTTATCGGATGTGGGCAGAGGAAACTCGGCAGTTTCCTCAGGTACTTCTGAATCAAGAGCGAATTTCTTTATAAAAGAGGAAAGCTCAAGCTTAGTGAAGAGCTTATATGCCTCCCCTCTATCAAGCTCGCGTCGCGCAATATCTGAGAAATCCTTGTCAAGCGGCATCTCTGTGCAGATCTTCGCAAGCGTTCTCGACAGAAAAGCCGATTCTCTGCCCGCCTCAAGCTTCGCGTTGACCCCAGCGGAAAGGCTCGGTGCCGGCAGTGCCGCATAGAGCTCGTCAAGTGAGCCGAACTCCGAAATAAGCTTAAGCGCGGTCTTCTCACCGATTCCCGCAACACCGGGGATATTATCGGATGAATCTCCCATAAGTGCCTTTACATCAACAAACTGCTCGGGCTGAACACCGTATTTTTCGACGAACGCGGCCCGGTTAAAGGTTATAGGCTCATTATTTGTAGCCAACAGGACCGTCGTTTTGTCGTTTATAAGCTGAAGTGAGTCACGGTCGCCCGTAAGAATATACGAGTCTGTAGAATCATCAGCAAGAGCGGCAAGTGTGCCTAAAATGTCGTCAGCCTCGTATCCCTCTTTTTCAAGCACGGTAAGTCCTAAAATAGTTACGATCTGCTTAGCGTACGGAAGCTGCTCCGCAAGCTCCTCGGGCATACCTTTTCTTCCCGACTTGTATCCGTCGTACATCTTGTGTCTAAATGTCGGGGCTTTTAGGTCAAATGCGACTGCGGCGTAATCGGGCTTTATTGCTTCAAGATTTTTATTGAGAATATTTACAAATCCAAAAATAGCGTTGGTAGGAATACCTTCAGAACTTGAAAGTGGCTTTACTCCGTAAAAGGCTCTGTTAAGTATGCTGTTCCCATCAATCACCAAGAGTTTCTTCATGTTTTTCCTCCTCTTTGTCAGAGTCGTTTAAATTATCAGATAGGGATTCTTTTTTATCATTGAGGCTTTGAATTTTCTTCATAGATTTTACAGCAAAGAAAATATCCGCCGCTATTATCAAAACTGAAAGCACGGAAACAATAGCAATTCGCCAGCCGTGGACGATTACTTCGTTTTTCACAGACGAAAAAGTTATAACCGAAACAATTTCTATCTTATCGCTCTTTTTGTTTTCAAATATTGTTATTGTTTGAGGACGGGGCGCGTCACTTCCAAGATCCGTTCTGAACGTTCCGTTATTCTTCCTGATTTTGTATTCGACCTCATAGGTATACGTCTTTGTATCAGAAGACGTGTCAGTGGTTTCAGATACAAACGTTATATATACATCATATATTTGTTGCATTGTGAAATCTCTCTGACGTCCAAGCTCCAGATACTGTTCATCCGTATAATTTTGATACTTCTCAGGTGTGTCCGATCCAGCTGCTTTTCTTTTTCCCTCGCTTATAAGATATGCGCTGCTGAAAATAGAATTGTATGTGTCACTGTCCCCGTTTTGTATAGCTATTATCATATCCGTCAAAAGCTTTACCGCCGGCCCTTCTTTTTCATAATTCTCCGGCAAAAGAGATTCGGTGATTCCAGTTTGAGCATTTTTAAGATTTATAAAGGGTTGGGCTTCTAAAATTGCGATATATGCTTCATCGGTCATAATATCGTAATTCTCATCCGCATGGGGATCAAAAAGAAAGCCTCCCGATTTGCCCGCATCCTCACTTTTAAACCAACCAACGATATATAATGTAAATACCCCGAAAATCAAGGCAAAGAAAATCACTGATGAAATAAGGATCAAAAGTATCTTTTTTCGTAAAATCTGGCTATGCTTTTTCTTCTTTTCTAGCTCTTCAAGTATTCGTTCTCTATCCATAAACTAAAATCTCCTAAAAGATATTATAGATATTTTAACATATATTTATCTAAATTACAAGAAGCATTATTAAACAAAATAAAAAATATCGAAATATATTAATTTTTTACTTGTAATAAATGAAAAGTTGTGCTATAATGTATCATTGATGAATTGTTTATGTTTGAGGTTTAATTTTGAAAATAAATTTTTAAAATTCGTGTTTTTTAACCTTCGCCACCTATCTCGGCGGCAATTTTGATTCGCAAAACCAATCACAATTATGCAAAGGAAGGAAGCTTTCGCTGACGAGAAAGCTATGGTTATATTTATGAAATACTTTGTGCTTATACCCGACGGAATGGCAGATGAAAAGATCGCGGCTCTCGGCGATCTTACACCAATGGAAAAAGCGAACAAGCCTGTTTGCGACGAGCTTGCCAAAAATTCATACATTGGTACTGTCTCAAACGTACCCGATGGAATGGTTCCCGAAAGTGATACCGCGAATCTCGCGATCCTTTCTTACGACCCGAAAACTTATTCAAAGGGTCGCTCGCCCCTTGAAGCCGTCAGTATGGGAATCGAAATGCAGCCCGACGAAACGGCTTACCGTTGCAACGTCGTCACGCTATCCGAGGAAGATGATTACGACAGTCGCACGATGATCGACCACAGCGCAGACGAGATCACGACCGCTGAAGCCGACCAGCTCATCAAGGCTCTTGATGAGGCTCTCGGTAATGACAAAATGAAATTCTACACAGGTGTCAGCTACCGTCATTGTCTTATTATCAAAAACGGTAATGACAAATATTCCTTTATGCGTCCTCACGATATTTTAGGTCAGCCGATACGCGAATATCTTCCTAAGGGTCCCGAGGGTGAGATATTCTACGACCTTATGAAGGAAAGTCAGAAGATACTCGAGCATCACCCTGTAAACGAGGCACGACGCGCAAGAGGTCTTCGTCCGGCCAACTCCGCTTGGTTCTGGAGCCCGGGAAAAAAGCCCGCGCTTCCCTCCTTTAAAGAAAAATGGGGACTTAACGGAGCTGTAATATCCGCGGTTGACCTTATTAAGGGCATTGGTCTCTGTGCGGGAATGAAGTCTATCGATGTCGAAGGCGCGACCGGTAACATTCACACCAATTTCGACGGCAAAGCGGAAGCCGCTATCAAAGCTTTTAACGACGGATATGAATACGTCTACGTTCACGTTGAAGCTCCTGACGAGTGCGGTCACCGTGCTGAAATCGACAACAAGGTTCTCTCTGTTGAAAAAATAGACAAACAGATACTCGCGCCCGTTCTCGAATACCTTAAAGGCACGGGCGAACCCTTCAAGATAATGATACTTCCGGACCACCCTACGCCCGTCAGAATAAGAACGCACTCCATCGATCCCGTTCCCTTTATGATCTATTCTTCGGAACACAATTACGACGGTGTTGACAGCTTTACCGAGGCGAGCGCCGCTGACAAAAACAATTATCATTCGAACGGATACGAGCTTATGAACGTACTTATCGAAAAATAAAAACTAACGGAAAGAATTATGAACGAAAATAAAGAAAAAGCGCCTAAAGAAAAGGTCAAGCAGCATCCGATAGCCGAAGCTTTTGAATATCTTGAAATATTGGTTTTCGCTGCGGCTGCCGTTCTGCTTCTGTTTACTTTCGGAATAAGACCTTGCACGGTTGACGGCAGCTCAATGCACGATACACTCGAAAATAAACAAATGCTTATAGTAAGTGATATTTTATATACGCCGGACAACGGAGATATCGTCGTTTTCCATCAATCGGACAACCCAAATACAAACCTCAACAAGCCTCTTGTCAAAAGGATCATAGCAACGGAAGGACAGTATCTTAAGCTCAAATATACATTCGTCGAAAGCTCAGACTACACAGATATTTACTATTTGAAAATGGATGTTTGGGTAAGTGATGATGCGACGTTCTCCGACAGCGAAAAGCTTGATGAAAGTCACATTGATTTTGAAGCCATTTCGATGAAAAACGAATTTAATTATTTGGCACAAATTTACTCTCATTATTTGAGCAGATGTGAAAAAACCGATGATGGCGAATATGTGTTCGAAACGACGGTTCCCAAAGGTCATATTTTCGTTATGGGTGACAACCGATTTAGCTCAGATGATAGCCGACTGAACGTAGGTTTTGTCGATAATCGCTGTATTTTAGGAAAGGTCGCTTTAAGACTTTCTCCATTTGGGAAGGTACAATAATGCAGGAAGAAAAACAGATACAATGGTTTCCGGGGCATATGGCGAAAACTCGCCGTCTTATCTCGGAAAACCTCAAAAACGTTGATATTACAATAGAAATACTCGACGCGAGAATTCCTAAAAGCTCACGCAACCCTGAAATAGTAAGATTGACAGAGGGGAAACCCTCGCTCATACTTCTAAATAAATGTTCCCTTGCGGACCCCGAGCAAACGAAAAAATGGGTAAAATATTATACCTCCGACAGGTCGGTTTGTATCGCGACAGACTGCGTAACAGGCGAAGGTATGAATAGGATAGCTCCAACAGTAAAGGATATTTTGTCCGAAAAGGTAGAGCGTTATGAAAACAAGGGAATGATCGGAAGAAGTCTTAAGGCCATGGTGCTTGGAATACCAAATGTAGGCAAATCCTCACTTATCAATAAAATTTCGGGTTCAAAAAAAACAAAGGTTGAAAACCGCCCCGGCGTTACACTTGATAAACAGTGGGTCGCAACGAACGTAGGTCTTATGCTTCTCGATATGCCGGGTGTTCTCTGGCCGAAATTTGACGACAGAACCATCGGCGAAAATCTCGCGGCAACGGGAGCAATCAAAGATGCTATCCTTGACCTTGAATCCCTATCTGCTGCTCTTTGCGGCAGACTCCGCGAATCCTACCCCGCCCTGCTTGCGGCTCGCTACAAGCTCAAAGAAATTCCCGACGGAAATAATTTCGACCTTCTCTGCCACATCGGCAGAAAGCGCGGATTCCTCATTTCGGGCGGTGAGATCGACACAGAACGTACGGCAAATATGTTACTTGAAGAATTCCGTTCGGGAAAGATCGGACGGATAACACTTGACACACTATGAATATGCTTGAATATACTATTGAAACAGAGCTTGCCGAAAAAGGCTATACGACAGTCTGCGGAGTTGACGAAGCCGGGCGCGGTCCGCTTTGCGGTCCTGTTTGCGCCGCCGCGTGCATTCTACCCGCAGGGCTTATCATTGAGGGTCTCAACGACTCAAAAAAGCTCACGGAAAAGCGCCGTGAAAAGCTTTTTGATATTATAACGAATGAAGCCGTTTCTTATTCGATCGCCACTGCGTCAGTCGAGGAAATAAATGAGCTCAATATCCTTGAAGCTACGCTCCTCGCTATGAGGCGCGCGATAGACGGACTTAGCGTAAATCCTGATTTTGCGCTTATCGACGGAAATGTCAGCCGCGATTTTCCGGTGCCCGCTATGGCGGTCGTCGGAGGAGATGCAAAGTCCCCGAGCATAGCGGCGGCATCAATACTTGCGAAGGTCACCCGTGACAGACTTTGTTACGAGCTTGACCGCGAGTATCCGCAGTATGGGATCGCAAAGCATAAGGGATACGGAACAAAGCAGCATATGGACGCGCTTCGCGAGTTCGGTCCTGCTCCGATACATCGCAAACAGTTTATAAGATTTCTTGACAATGATAACAAAAAAGCGTGAGATCGGAAATTTTGGTGAAACGGCCGCAGTTAAATATCTCAAGAGAAAGCATTATAAAATACTTGAAAGAAATTACACCGCAGGTAAGCTTGAGCTTGATATAATCGCAAAGAAGCGAAAAGAGATAGTTTTTGTCGAGGTAAAGACCCGATCCGTCGAAGCTCTCGATTCCGCTATGCCCTATGGACGCGCCGCCGATGCCGTAAATCTTGAAAAGAGGCGAAATACTGTCAATGCGGCTTACGCATATATGCGAAAAAACCCTTGCAAGCTCCATATGAGAGTGGACGTTATAGAGGTCTATCTCGACAAAAATTCGAAAAAGCTGAAAATTCTTACAATAAATCATTTTGAAAACGCAATAACGCACGATAACATATAACAAAGGAACACAGTCATGAACTACAAAAGCACAAGAGACACAAAAAACAAGTTTTTTACGTCAGCAGAGGTTATCAAGAAAGGTCTCGCCGATGACGGCGGTCTTTTCGTTCCCGAAAGCATTCCGACACTTACCTCCAACGATATAGAAAAGCTCGCAAAGCTTGATTATATCAAGAGAGCCGCCGATATTCTGTCTAGATTTCTCTCGGACTATACTTACGACGAACTTCTTGCCGACTGTGAGAAGGCATACTGCGAAAAGTCCTTCCCCGGCGGTGTCGCTCCACTCGTTAACGTAACCGACAATCTTTATTCGCTTGAGCTCTGGCACGGTCCGACAGCGGCATTCAAAGATATGGCGCTTCAGATAATGCCCCGACTTCTTGTCAGGGCTCTCAAAAAAACGGGAGAGACTCGCACGGCACTCATTTTAGTCGCGACGTCCGGTGATACAGGTAAAGCTGCGCTTGAAGGCTACCGTGATGTTGACGGAGTTAAGATAATGGTATTCTACCCCGTTGACGGTGTAAGCCGCGTTCAGAAGCTCCAGATGGCAACCCAGGAAGGCAACAACGTCAACGTATGCGCGATCGAAGGTAATTTCGATGACGCTCAAACGGGTGTCAAAAAGATCTTTGCCGACCGCGATTTTGCCGCGAAGCTCAACGAAAAAGGATATTTTCTTTCAAGCGCAAACTCAATCAACTGGGGGCGTCTCGCTCCGCAGATAATTTATTACATTTCGGCGTATTGCGATCTCCTCAACAAGGGCAAGCTCTCACTCGGTGACAAGATCAATATATGTGTTCCTACGGGCAATTTTGGAAACATTTTCGCCGCATATATCGCTAAAATGATGGGGCTTCCCATTGACAAGCTCATTTGCGCGTCTAACGTAAATAACATACTTACAGACTTTCTCCGCACGGGAACTTATGACAGAAACAGAAAGTTCCACGTCACAATGTCGCCCTCAATGGATATACTTATATCGAGCAATCTCGAAAGACTCCTTTATTTCGTTGCGGGAAGTGAAAAAACCGCAGCTTATATGAAGAGCCTTAACGAAACGGGCGCCTATACCGTCGATCCCGAGGATCTTGAGAAGATAAAAGAAAGCTTCCTCGGCTACTACACGGATGAAAAAGCAACCGCCGCTTGCATCAAAGAGGATCTTACTGAGAATTCTTATCTTCACGATACTCATACCGCAGTTGCTTTTGACGCAGCACGACAGTATATAAAGAACAACGGAGATAAAACGCCAATGATCATCGACTCCACGGCAAGCCCATATAAGTTCGCCGCGGATGTCTATAAATCTCTCACCGATAAAGAACCTACAGATGCACTTGCCGCGCTTGATGAGCTTCGTGAGCTCACAAACACGGATATCCCCTACCCGCTTGAGGGAATTGCTAAGCGCAAGATAAACTTCACCAAGATTGTAAAAGCCTCCAATATGCCCGAAGCGGTTATGGATTACTTAAATTCTTAAAAAAGTTCAGCACCTCTAAAAATTTTAGAGGTGCTGCCGATATGATTGTCGGTAAAATTATTCAGCCTTGGGCTTAAAAGTTGCGCAAACGGTGTCAGCGCTTGTTAAAGCGGAGCTGGGTCCGACTGCTATTTTGTTAGCAGTACAATACTGCTCACCGCAGTGATAAATACAGTTCTTGACATCGCAGGATATCCCCTTGTTGTATTCACTTTTGCACTTGTTTTCGTTGTTCATCTTAAAACTCCTTAAATTAGGTTGAGATCAAAAAAACGTAAAACGTTTTCATTTTTATGATTTCCAAAAACTCAAAAAATATTCGTAGGAGAGCATATGTCACTTTTCGTCATTTCAGATCTGCATCTCTCTATCGGTGAAGGAATAAACAAGCCGATGGAGGTTTTTGGCGCACGTTGGACGGATTATACCGCAAAGCTCGAAAGAAACTGGAGATCAGTCATAACCGACGAGGACGACGTGGTCATTGCTGGCGACATTTCGTGGGCATTGAAGCTCTCCGACGCACTCCCCGACCTAAAATTTATTGATTCTCTGCCGGGAACAAAGTATATCGGCAAGGGAAATCACGATTTCTGGTGGACTACTGCTAAAAAGATGAACGCTTTGTTCGAAGAAAACGGCATAACAACGATAAAATTTCTGTATAACAACGCCTACAGACTAAACAATTTTATAATTTGCGGATCGCGTGGCTGGTTCACCGATAAAGCTCAACAGCACGTGGTTGGTGACGTCGATTATGACAAGATCGTAAATAGAGAGGTAACAAGACTTAAATTAAGCCTGAATGAAGCTGTAAAACTTCGAGGCAACGATGAAATACCGATACTCGTTTTCCTTCACTTCCCACCCGTTTGGCGCGAGTTCGTGTGCCCCGAAATAATATCACTACTTAAAGAATATGGTATAAAGGATTGCTATTTCGGACATATTCACGGAAACTATTACATTCCAAAAAGCTTCGAATATGACGGAATTCGGATGGTTTTGACATCCGCGGACTTCTTAAACTTCGCCGCAATGCCGATTTTTCCCGATTTTAATTAGTAAAATTAACTAAAACTATTGACATTTTTTATAAAATGAGTTAAAATAGTATGATTGTAAAAATATGTGAAAAATTTTTGGAGGATATACAAAAATGAGCAGCTTACTTAAAGCAGAAAAAAAAGAACACAATCAGTATGAGCTGGAGATAAAGCTTGAGGCAGACGTTTTCGCAGCCGCAGTAGATAAGGTAGCAAAGCGCGAGCTCAAAAAGTTTAACATTCCCGGCTTCCGTAAGGGCAAAGCCCCCCGCTCTATTGTTGAGAAAATGTACGGCAAGGGTATCTTCTATGAGGATGCTATTAATGACCTCATCCCCGATGCATATGAGGCAGCTATCAAAGAAGCCGGTATCATCACAGTTTCCAACCCTGAATTCGATATCGTTTCTATGGACGATAATGACGGTGTAGTTCTCGGCGTTAAGGTTTACGTTAAGCCCGAAGTTGAGATCAAGGATTATCTCGGAATCGAAGCGTCCCGCACAGTAGTTGAGGTTACCGATGCTGAGGTTGACGAGGAGATAGCCATTGCTCAGCAGAGAAACTCCCGTGAGATCGAGGTAACAGACCGCGCTGCCGAGAACGGCGACACAGTAACCATCGACTATGAAGGCTTCTGTGACGGCGTTGCTTTTGACGGCGGTAAGGCTGAAAAGTCTCCTCTTAAGCTCGGTTCCGGTCAGTTCATTCCCGGATTCGAGGAGCAGATCGTAGGT
>JAZRUP010000171.1:0-4682 GCA_045652645.1 Eubacteriales bacterium
ATCCTCCGGACAGTCCCGGTTATTTTACCGCGAAGGCAGTAACTCCATAGACCGAAATTGAATAATTATCAGAGCCCACCTGCGCTTGTAGTGCCGGTGAGCTCTATCTATATACAAATCCTTAAAATCGTAATGGGATCATTCCACAGGCGTCGGAATAACAACGGTCGCGGAATCTCCCGCTATAACATCGGGAAGCTCGCCGTTCCATTTATCAAGATATGCTATGTATTTTAGATAGTCCGTAATGAGGGATATCTCCTCTGTTGTTTTTCCCGTGAAATCTATTTCGTATTCGGTTGCCGCGTTACCGTCGGCATCTGTCACGCTCTTTTCGGTAACGGTAAATCCGAGAGTTCTCGCCGCTTCGATCGATTTAAGTCTTAAGGATTCCGCCTCCGCGCGCGCGACTTCAAGCTGCGCCTCCCTATCCGCCTCAGCGGCGATAAGCTTGGATTCAGCCTGTGCCTTCGCGATCTCTATCTGAGCCTCGGCTTCCTTGAGCTTCGCGGATGCCTCGCCTTCTGCTTTCTGTATTGCGGCTTTTGCCTCAGCTTCAGCGGCAGCTATCTTCGCGCTGTTCTCGTATTCCGCCTGAAGCTGCTTCTGTTCCGCTATCA
Organism: Eubacteriales bacterium; assembly: GCA_045652645.1. Classification (GTDB taxonomy): domain Bacteria; phylum Bacillota; class Clostridia; order Oscillospirales; family CAG-272; genus RGIG3994. Next base: position 621 of record JAZRUP010000171.1, read on the forward strand.
TTTTGTCCTCAACCGCGGTCTCAAAAGCGTCGGAGAAGTCTATGTTTGTAAGAACTACGGTGCTTACGTTTACAAAGAATTCGTCGCCTATCGCTGCCTTTATCGTCTCCTCTACCTCAGGCGACATTGACGAACGGTTAGCTATAATATCCATAGCCTTGTAAGAAGAAAGAACAGATTTGGTCTTTTCTATCGCGATCGACTGAATTCTGCTCTGAAGGATAGCGAGAGATCCGTACTGCTCTGCTATGTCGATAACCTTATCTGACATTATCTGATATTGCAGTGTCATAGTTACATCCATCGTTTGAGCGTCGCTTGAATAAGCGGCTGTCACTATATCGACATTCTGTACCTTTGCATCATAAACGTCATATGTATTGAGCATCCAAAAATCGAAATATGTACCCGCTGTCTTGACCTCTTTCGCCTTCCCGAGGAATTTAACGACAGCTACCTGACCGGTTTGTACGGTCTTAAAGCTCATAGGCACGACAGCAAGCAAAATAACACACAGGATCGCCGCGCCAAAGCTTATAAACGCGCTTCTTTTAGAGGTTTTTCCCGTCATTTTTGCATTTTTCGACGTAGCTTGTTTTATTTGATATATACCAAACGCAATAGCGCCTACGCCGATGGCGGCAATAATAAACCCTACAATTAATCCAAATTTCATTATTTATCAAAAGCCTCCGTCGATCCGGAGGCTTTTCCTCCTTGCTTAATTATTTGTTATAAATTATTTAGACTCTTCGGTGTCCGCTTTTTTCTCGGTTCCGAGATACTTCGGCAGCTCCATTCCCGACATATCGAATACTTCCTTGAGAGGAGGTACGGACTGCATAAGCCCCGATACGAAGTTAGCCGTGGTGGTCTTTCCGTCGGCTCCCTTTCCGCTATCCCAAACCGTGATCTTGTCGATCTTGAGGTTCTTGATGGCATCTACCTGGATGCGCTCAAGCTCTGCGAGCTTATCGGCTATCATCATCTTGACAGCGTCGTCGGACTCACCGCCAGCAGCCTTAACAAGCTCGGCAAAGCCTTCCGCCTGCTTTGTGAGTATCTCGCGAAGACCGTCTGCCTCCGCCTGCATACGCATAAGAGTTGCGTCAGCCTCGCCTCGGGCGCGTCTGCGGATCTCCTCTGCCTTAGCCTCTGCCTGAAGCTCGATCTCCTTTTTCTGGATCTCGGCTTTAACGATAACGTCTGCCTCCTGACGTGCCTTTTCAAGCGCGGCGCGGGCTTCCTCAGCCTTTCTCTGCGCGGCGTAGGACTCTTCAAGCGCCATAGCAGCCTGAATGTTCTCGGCAGCTGTCGCGCGGCGGAGAGATTCCGCCTCCTGCTCACGTCTGAACGCCTCGGACGCGGCTATCTGTACCTTTGCCTTGTTTTCACCCTCGATCGCGTCGGAGTTGGACTTCGAAACTCTGATCCTCTGCTCCATCTCGGCGTTAGCGGCACCGATAGCACCGTTTCTGTCAGCCTCAGCTACGGAGACCTTAGCATCGTTTATCGCCTTTGCGGCGGATTCCTTACCGAGAGCGGCGATAAATCCAGACTCGTCGATGATATCGGTTACGTTAACGTTTATAAGACGGAGACCGGTCTTTTTAAGCTCGGATTCAACGTTGCCCGATACCGCGTCAAGGAATTTGTCACGGTCGGTGTTGATCTCCTCGATATCCATCGTCGCGATGACGAGACGAAGCTGACCGAAGATGATATCCTTAGCAAGCTCCTGGATCTCTGTCATTCTGAGACCGAGAAGTCGCTCGGCGGCGTTCTGCATAATACCCGGCTCGGTTGAGATACCGACAGTAAAGCTCGAGGGTACGTCAACACGTATATTCTGACGTGAGAGCGCACTCTTGAGGTCAACGCTGATCGAGAGAGGCGTTAGGTCAAGATATTCGTAAGACTGGATAACGGGCCATACGAGCGCCGCGCCGCCGTGGATACATTTCGACGTTCTCGACGTACCGTCGGCATTGTTTCCGACCTTACCGTAAATAACCATTATCTTATCGGACGGACACTTTTTGTAACGTGTAATGATAGTTACGAAAAGCATAAAAAGTATAAGTACCACAGCGCTGATAAGGACGATGATGCCCGCTTCCATTCCGCTGCTCTGAAGCTTTGTTACGATCTGATTTGTCATCTTTTTTCTCCTTTATGAAGTTATTTGTTATTTATCGGCTCAACCACAAGAACGCCTGACTCCGAAACAGACACGACGCGTACGTACTGCCCCGTTTTAAGCGGCTCTTTTGCGGTTGTTATCGCCGTAAATTCCTTGAATTGCTCTTGAACTGTCAAATTGACCTTACCTGCCGAGGTTCCGTCAGCCGGAATCGTCAAATACACCTGCCCTACCTTGCCGATAGCGTTTCTGAGGTCGAGATTGCCCGAGGACTGAAGCTTCGAGATACCCTTCATCGCAAGCGCGACGAGGAAAAGCGTCAGAAGTCCGAGCGCGACGGAGATCGCGACTCCCGCCGCCGTGGGAAGACCCATTTCCGCGTCAAGGAAAATAAGTCCGCTCCAACCCATGATCGAGAGCATCGAAACGATGCCGCGAAGAGTGAAGAACGAAAGTCCGGCATCAGGGGTGTCGCTGTCGGTCGCGTCGGCATCACCCTCACCGTCAAAATCGTCCGCTATATCGGCGTCGCCGTCAACGTCATCGTCGCCGAAGCCGACAAGCATCATAACTATAAGCACAATAAGAAGCAATGTCGCGGGAATCGCGATACAGAGAAATATCTGCTGCCCCAACACGAGATTGTTCCAAAATTCAATTAAAGCTGTCATAATGTCCTCCTGAGTTATTTGTTCATAAGCTCGTCGATCCGAGTGTCCGAATGTTTTTTGATCATCGAGGCGTAATACGCGATTATGATTATCTCAAGCGCATTCGTCAGTCTCTTGCGCGCTCCGCTTATTTTTTCATCATATTCGGCTGTGACCTCCGCTATACAATCGTGAAGCGTAGAAAGCCCTATTTTCCTTTTGTCCGACATAAGTGTATCGAGGATCCGACAAATATAATCATAAAGCTCCGAATCTCTTATTATATCGTCGCTCCTGTCGTCCACACGTCCGTTGATGTATTTTATAAGGAAGTCGATCTTATCAAGCTGCATACAGCTTCTTAGCATATTGATTATAAGTATATGCGCTACTTGATCCATATTGTATTTTTTACTTTTTGAATTCTCCACCCAGCCTCGCTTTGTCCAGTTCTGTAATGTAGAGCCGTCGATCCCCGAAATTTCTCTTATCTGTGTCAGCATAACACCGTCACTGATGTAAAAGATCTTCGAGAGAAAATCCTTTCCCGTAACGTCGCCCATATTATATCGGTCGAGTATAGTTCCAGGTATTAAATTGTCAGTAATCTGAAGATTCATTCCGTATGTCCTCCTTTTCAAAATATTTTTGTATTCGTCCTGAGCTGTTTATATTATATCACACGGTCGTCTGACTGTCAAGAGGCATTTGAAGATTTTTTTGATTTTTTTGATAACAAAAAATATTCTTTAACGAGAACGGCGGGCATATATTCTAAGTGATGAAGTGATGTTTGCCTTCGGCAAATGATGTTGCTTCGCAGTGATGTTTGCCCTTCGGGCAAGTTAATGTAGGGCGGTGCCTTGGTGCTGCCGTTGCGAATGATTTAGGCAAAAAGCGGCAGGGAGTCAGGTATGCTTCGCAAACCTTATACCCCCGCCCTACGGAAATAAATACGGTTTAATTAAAATTAAATTTCCGTACCGTCGCGCAGTCGGAATCTGCGAAGCTTGATTTCGACCCGCGACCGCGAAAGCATCAAGTCGGGGTGCCGATGCTTATTTCACTTTTAGTGAGACCGTCAGCCCCGACGCGAAAAATGCCGTATTTCACATACGGTACGGGTATGCCCGTGCCGTAAAGTGAGATAAAAAACTAAAAATAATCCCTTTTTTCAAAGTTTTTGAAGATTCTTAAGGAACTTTTCTCTAAAAAGTTCCTTAAGCAGAGCGCGAGACAGCGTCTCGCATATAAAAAGCGGGGAGCAGG
>JAZRUP010000172.1:0-6449 GCA_045652645.1 Eubacteriales bacterium
ACGCTTCCGTATGAATCCCCCTCTTCGCGACGAGGCGGACAAGCAGGCACTTCTTGCGGGCATCGTTGACGGAACGGTAGATATGATAGCGACCGACCACGCGCCGCACTCCGCGGAGGAAAAGGGCAGGGGCTTTGAGAAGTCTCTCAACGGTATCGTCGGACTTGAAACGGCTTTCCCCGTGCTTTACACGGAGCTTGTTAAAAAGCAGAAGGTGATAACTCTTGAAAGGCTTATATATATGATGAGCGTCGCGCCCAACAAACGCTTCGGAATAGAGCAGCCGCGCGGATTTACCGTATATTCGCTTGACAGTGAATATAAGATAGCACCCGAGAGCTTTATGACGATGGGCAGAAGCACTCCGTTTGACGGATGGAGCGTATTCGGAAAATGCCTTATGACGGTCTGCGACCAGAAGGTCGCCTACATTGACGAAGATTTTAAAATAAAGATGAATATAGATTAAGCATTGCGAGGAGGATGAAAAAATGAGCAAAAGAAAAGATATTAAGAGAATAATGATTATAGGCTCTGGGCCTATCGTTATCGGACAGGCAGCGGAATTTGACTACGCGGGCACGCAGGCTTGTATCGCGCTTCGCGAGGAAGGATATGAGGTAATACTCGTAAACTCCAACCCTGCTACGATAATGACGGATACGACTATTGCAGACAAGGTTTATATGGAGCCGTTGACCCTTGAATTCGTAGCGAGAATTATTCGCTATGAAAGACCTGACGCGATAGTTCCCGGAATCGGCGGTCAGACGGGACTTAACCTCGCTATGCAGCTTGAAAAGAAGGGTATTCTCAAGGAGTGCGGCGTTGAGCTTCTCGGAACGAGCGCTACGAGCATTGAGCGCGCGGAGGACCGTGAGCTGTTTAAGGAAATGTGTCTTTCTATCGGTGAGCCCGTTATTCCTTCCGAGATAGCCAACACTATGGATGAGATCATATCGGCGGCAAAGACTATCGGTTTCCCGCTCGTTCTCCGTCCCGCGTTCACGCTTGGCGGCTCCGGTGGCGGTTTCGCCAACAATATGGAAGAGCTCATTCCTCTTGCCGAGGGAGCGCTCGCTATTTCTCCCGTACACCAAGTACTTGTTGAAAAGAGCGTACGCGGATATAAGGAGATCGAATTTGAGGTTATGCGTGACGCGAACGACAAGGCGATCACGATCTGCGGAATGGAAAACATCGATCCTGTCGGCGTTCACACGGGCGACAGCCTTGTTGTAGCTCCCATTATGACACTCAACGATCACGACCTCAAGATGCTCAACGACAGCGCGATCAAGATTATCCGCGAGCTTAAGATTGAGGGCGGATGTAACGTACAGTTCGCGCTCAATCCCGAATCCTCCGAATATTATCTTATCGAAGTTAACCCCCGTGTTTCAAGAAGCTCCGCTCTCGCGTCCAAGGCGTCGGGTTATCCCATCGCGCGCGTTACCGCGAAGATCGCTGTGGGCATGGGACTTGAGGAGATCAACGTAGCGGGTACGACAGCTGAATTTGAACCGAATCTTGATTATGTTGTAGCTAAATTCCCGAGATTCCCGTTTGATAAGTTCACATCGGCGTCCAATAAGCTCGGCACTCAGATGAAGGCTACGGGTGAGTGTATGGGTATCGGTATGAATCTTGAGGAGTGCCTCCTCAAATCCGTGCGTTCTCTTGAGATCGGCGTATGCCACATCAGAATGGCTAAATTCGACAAAATGCCGACCGATGAGATCCTTAAATATACGGAAGAATTCCACGACGATACAATATTCGGTATCGCGGAGCTTCTCAGAAGAAGTATCGGTGTAGATAAGATCCACGAGATAACGAAGATCACAAAATTCTTCCTTGAATCCTTTAAGAAGATCACGGATATGGAAGCCGAACTCGCCGCGAACAAGGGCGATTTTGAGCTTCTTAAGAAGGCAAAGGAAATGGGATTTGCCGATAAATATATAGCGAAGCTCTGGGGCGTTCCTGAGCTTGACGTATGGAATCTCCGCCGTGAGAAGAAGCTTTATCCCGTTTACAGAATGGTCGATACGGCTCACGTCGGCGCGTATATTCCTTACTTCTATTCCTCTTATGAGGGCAAGAACGATTCTATCCTCACGAATCGCAAAAAAGTAGTAGTTCTCGGCGCGGGTCCTATTCGTATAGGACAGGGTGTTGAGTTTGACTATTCCACGGTTCACGCTGTTAACACTATCAGAAAATGCGGATATGAGTCAATTATTATAAATAACAACCCCGAAACGGTTTCAACTGACTACACGACGGCAGACAAGCTCTACTTCGAGCCTCTGACGGTCGAGGACGTTATGAACGTTATCGAGTTCGAGAAGCCCGAGGGCGTTATCGCATCTCTCGGCGGACAGACCGCTATCAATTTGGCAGCACCTTTGGCGGCAAGAGGAGTCAAGATAATCGGTACAGATTGCGAGGCTATTGACCGCGCGGAGAACCGCGACGCTTTCGAAAAAATACTTGAATCTCTTAACATTCCCCAGCCGAAGGGCCAGGCGGTAACGGATATCGAGAGTGGTGTTAAGGTAGCGGAGAGCATCGGATACCCCGTTCTCGTACGTCCCAGCTTCGTTCTCGGAGGACGCGCGATGCAGATCGTTTCGAACGAGGAGCAGATCAGACGCTATCTCCGTACGGCGGTTGAGATCGATGAGGATAAGCCTGTTCTCGTTGACAAGTATATTCAGGGTAAAGAGGTCGAGGTCGACGCCATCTGCGACGGACGAGATGTTTTTGTCGCGGGTATTATGGAGCTTGTCGAGCGCACGGGAGTACACAGCGGTGACAGCATCAGTGTTTACCCCTCTTTCAGCATTTCAGATAAAGTAAAGGGCAAAATTCTGACTTATACTAAGCAGCTTGGTGTTGCTATCGGAATTGTTGGACTCTTTAATATTCAATTTATAGTTGACAAGAACGATGACGTTTATATAATCGAGGTAAACCCCCGTTCCTCAAGAACGGTTCCGTTCCTTTCAAAATCCACGGGATATTCTCTCGCGGATATCGCGACCGAGGTCATAATGGGCAAGACTCTCAAGGAGCTTGGCATATTCGATCTTTATCCCGCGGAGAAGGACCGCTGGTACTGTAAGGTCCCCGTATTCTCGTTCAGAAAGATCCAGGGCGCTGACGCATATCTCTCTCCGGAGATGAAGTCCACGGGTGAGGCTATCGGTTACGACAACAGCCTCAAGCGCGCGTTCTACAAGGCAATTCAGGCGGCGGGAATGGCAGTTCAGAATTACGGAACGGTTCTCGTAACTATAGCTGACGACGATAAGGAAGAAGCGCTTCCTCTCATTCGAAGATTCTACAACCTCGGCTTTAATATCGAGGCGACTGCGGGTACGGCAAAATATCTTAAGGAGCACGGAATCAAGACGAGAATCAAACATAAGATAAGTGACGGAAGCACCGACATCCCCGATACTATAAAACAGGGTCATATAGCTTATGTTATTAACACGAGCAGCACGGATACGTCTGATTCCGCGAAGGACGGATACGAGATCCGTCACCTTGCGGTTGAAAATAACATAACGATGTTCACATCTCTTGACACGGTAAGAGTTCTGCTCGACGTTCTTGAGGAAATTACATTTACTATATCTACTATTGACAGCTGATGAAAGATACGATTTTTGAAATAATAAGAAACGAAAAGATCGCCGCTAACACTTATGAAACGGTGTTAGCGGGCGACATCTGTGACATAACAGCCCCTGGTCAGTTTGTAAATATCAAGCTGGACGGATTTTATCTTCGCCGCCCGATCTCCGTTTGCGACGCGGAGGCCGGCAAGCTGACCATCATATATAAGGTCGTCGGAGAGGGCACTGAGGCTATGTCAAAAATGAGCGCGGGACAGAAGCTTCTTGTACTGACAGGACTTGGAAACGGCTATGATCTGGCGGTTTCGGGAGATCGCCCTCTGCTTCTTGGTGGCGGCGCAGGCGTTCCGCCTATGTATATGCTCGCCAAAAAGCTTATAGCCGAGGGTAAAAAGGTCACGGTCATTATGGGATTTGGAAGAGCCGATGAGATCTTTTATAAGGAAAAATTCGAGGAGCTCGGCGCTGAGGTAAGGATCACGACCGCAGACGGCTCTGTCGGTGTGAAGGGCTTTGTTACAGACGCTATGCCGGAGGATTATACTTATTTCTACACCTGCGGTCCGGAGCCTATGCTTAAAGCAATTTACGATAAAACCAGCACGTCGGGACAGTTCAGCTTTGAGGAGCGTATGGGTTGCGGCTTCGGAGCGTGTATGGGCTGCTCCTGCAAAACAAAATACGGAAACAAGCGAATTTGTCGCGATGGCCCCGTACTTACGAAGGAGGAGATAATATGGTAAACACAAAGGTTTCGCTTTGCGGAATTGATATCGACAATCCCATAATCCCCGCCAGCGGTACATTCGGCTACGGTCGCGAGTTCGCGGAGCTTTACGATATAAATATTCTCGGAAGCTTTTCTTTTAAAGGAACGACAAAAGCCCCCAGATTCGGCAATCCCACGCCGAGGATAGCAGAAACCGCATCGGGTATGCTTAATGCGGTAGGGCTTCAGAATCCCGGAGTTGAAAAGGTCATTTCAGAGGAACTTCCCGAGCTTAAAAAGATATTCCATAAGCCGGTTATGGCAAATGTCAGCGGATTTTCCGTCGACGATTACGTATATACCTGTGAAAAGCTCGGTCACGAGCCGCAGGTCGGCTGGCTTGAGGTCAATATAAGCTGTCCGAATGTTCACGGCGGCGGACTCAGCTTCGGAACGAGCGCGGAGTCGGCGGCAGAGGTCACGGCGGCTGTCAAAAAGGTGACTGACAAGCCCGTTATCATCAAGCTAAGCCCCAACGTCACGAATATCGCGGAGATCGCGAAGGCGTGCGAGGCGGCTGGAGCTGACGGAGTTTCGCTCATCAATACTCTTATGGGCGTCAGGATTTCTCTTAAAACAAAGAAGCCGATAATTGCTAACGTCACGGGAGGACTTTCAGGTCCTGCGGTATTTCCCATTGCCGTAAGATGCGTATGGCAGGTCTACGATGCCGTAAAAATACCGATAGTCGGTATGGGTGGCGTAAGCACCGTCGAGGATGTTATCGAGCTTATGCTTGCGGGCGCGACTGCCGTCGAGGTCGGCGCGGCGAACCTTGTTGACCCGTACGCATCTAAAAAGATCGTCGAATCGCTGCCCGAGGTTATGGCAAAATATAGAATAAACAGCCTGTCCGAAATAATCGGCGCGGCTCATCATTAATAAATAAGGGAGAACACGAAAATGGGTAAGGACGTAATTATTGCTTGCGATTTTGCATCTGCCGATGCGGCGCTTGCTTTTCTTGATAAATTTGAGGGTAAAAAGCCTTTCGTAAAGATCGGTATGGAGCTTTTCTATGGGGAGGGGCCCTCTACCGTTAAAAAGATAAAGGAAAGAGGTCATAAGATATTCCTTGACCCCAATCTTCACGATATTCCAAACACGGTCAAAAAATCAATGGCGGTTTTGTCGGGTCTTGACGTTGATATGACGAACCTACACGCCGGCGGAACCTGCAGAATGATGGAAGCCGCTCTTGAGGGACTTACCCGTCCCGACGGCACACGCCCTCTGCTTATCGCCGTAACACAGCTCACATCCACCGATCAGGAGAGTATGGAGAACGATCTTCTTATCAAAGAGCCTATCGATAAGGTCGTTATGCACTATGCGGCAAATGCCGCGAAGGCAGGTCTTGACGGAGTTGTATGCTCGCCTCTTGAGGCTGAGAAGGTTCACACGACCTGCGGAAAGAATTTCCTCACGGTCACACCTGGCGTTCGCTTTGCAGACGGAGATATCGGCGACCAGAAGAGAGTTATGACTCCTGCCGAGGCAAAGAGAATAGGCTCTGATTATATCGTTGTCGGACGCCCGATAACTGCGGCAGCCGATCCCGTAGCGGCTTATGAGCGTTGCGTTGCGGAGTTTGTTGACCAATAAATATTCAACAAATATAGACAAGTCAACATCGAAAAATAATTCATAAAAGAGGTGTAAAAATGGAAAGCTATAAGAGAGAGTTTATACAGTTTTTAGAGAGCGCCGGCGTTCTTAAATTCGGTGATTTTACGGCAAAAAGCGGCAGAAAGATACCTTATTTTATCAATGCCGGAATGATAAAGACAGGCAAGGATATCGCAAAGCTCGGTGAGTTCTACGCAAGAGCGTATTTTGATAAGCTCGGCAAGAAGCCCGCGGTTCTTTACGGACCCGCGTACAAGGGAATCTCCCTTGCGGTTTCCGCGGCAGTCGCACTTTCGAAGAATGACCTTAACGTACCTTTTTTCTTTAACCGCAAAGAGGTAAAGGATCACGGCGAGGGCGGTGTTTTCGTAGGCTACGTTCCTCAGGCAGGTGAGGAGATA
>JAZRUP010000173.1:0-2088 GCA_045652645.1 Eubacteriales bacterium
TGGTCCGAGTGACTGGATTCGAACCAGCGGCCTCTTGGTCCCGAACCAAGCGCACTACCAAGCTGTGCCACACCCGGATTTTATAAAAAAGGAAAAGTCATTATTGTATATTCCCTTTTAACATACTTAAAAAGTATACCATATTGTATCTGTTTTGTCAAGTGTTTTATGTAAATTTAGAATTCTTTTTACTCGAAAAATTTATTTCCGGTTAAGTAATATATCTCGTCACTTTTATAAAACGCACGCATATGCTTTTAGAAAAAGAGGTGCGCTATGAACAAAAACAACATTTATCCGAATTTCAGAAATCTTCTCCGAAAACGCCCGGACGCGTGGGCTGTCTTACACGGAAACGAGCTTTATCCCGATATTATCGGTGCCGTCAGCTTTTACGATACTTACTACGGTGTTCTGATAGTTGCCGAATTAAACGGTCTTCCTAAAGGAGATAATTATTGTCAAAGTCCGATATTCGCCTTCCATATTCACGAAGGAAACAGCTGCTCGGGCAACGCAACCGACCGTTTCGCAAACGTTCGCTCCCATTATGATCCTCATAATTGCCCCCATCCCTATCATGCGGGAGATATGCCGCCGCTTTTCGGAGCTTCAGGCAAAGCCTTTTCAGCTTTTTTGACAGACCGATTCAAAGTAAACGAGATCATCGGAAAAACGATAGTAATACACGCCTCGACCGACGATTTTACCACACAGCCCGCAGGGAATGCCGGAAGCAAAATCGCTTGCGGTGAAATAATCGGAAATTAAAGAAGCTTAAATTGTTTATCCGTAAACTTTTACGCATTGTTTATGAGTAAACATTAGTCCGGGTGTGTAAACGGACTTGTTATTAAGCCCTTGATTACTATTTTTTCTAAGAAACTTGTGCAAACCAAGCGCTTTTTACAGGTAGAAGAAAAAGCGGCGGGTGTTTACCGATAAACATCCGCCGCTTTGGTTATTATCTTTAGGCTTATATTTTTCCAAGCCTCTTCATAAGAGGAACAGGATCATTTGCTGTTATAAGATCCGCGCCCTTTTCGATACAGAGATGAACAGCCTCCTCCGTATCGGCACAATACATATGTATCGGTAGTCCCTTTGCCGCATAAAACTCACACAACTCCGACTTCACGAACATCATAGAAAGCCCGATCTCATCGTAATAATCATACGAATCAAATTCCTTCATTTGTATATCAAGATATCCCATCGTGCGGGCATTATATTTTGTCTTGAGATATTTTATTATCCTTCCATTAAAGGCATAGAACCAGCAACGGTCAAAAACTCCGTATTCCTTAAGGAGCGCGACCGTAATATCCACGTTTTCCTCCGTGTATTCTTTGATTTCGACTCCAAAAAGCAGGTCAGGACGTTTCTCTTTCGCAAGCTCGAGCAGTTCTTCAAGCGTCGGAACGGTTATTCCCTGCCCCGTATATTTATCTCCAAATTTTTCAGCATATCCTGCATCGAGTTGCTTTGCCTCAGCAAGTGTCATATCTCGCAGATGCTTATCAACTCCGCAGGTACGCTTAGCATTGCCATCGTGCATAAGCACCGGAACCTTATCAGATGTCAACCAAACATCAAATTCAACAGCGTCAACACCTAACTCCATAGCCGCATCAAAAGAGATCAAAGTATTTTCCGGATATTGAGCGCAATATCCACGGTGTCCCTCAAGAATTATATTTTTCATAAAACCATCCGTTGATTTGATATGGGAAATTATATTACTTTCTGTTATTATTGTCAAGTTTTTCTCAGTTTTTTGTAAGATTTTGTACACGGTTCAAGCTTTTATCCCAAAAGAACATCCGTGACGAGCATCACGCAAAATCCTATGAGAAGCGCGTACGTTGCTCCGCGCTCGTGTCCGTGCGCGTGAGTTTCGGGTATCATCTCATCACTGATGACATACAGCATAGTTCCTCCGGCAAACGCAAGTGCGAAAGGCAAGATCGCCGACGAAATACTGACCGCGAAATATCCTATAAGCGTACCTACGACCTCAACTACGCCCGTCATCATAGCCAACATAAGCGTCCTCCCCGGTTTCACTCCTGCCGCAAGCATAGGACC
>JAZRUP010000174.1:0-8480 GCA_045652645.1 Eubacteriales bacterium
CTCAAAATGGCAAATATCACCGAAATATCGGGCATCGGAAGCTTTATTGTCGAATCCGATAATGAGATCAGCGGACTTTTTCTCGGTTTTACCGAATAATTTTAAAAAATTTCTGAAAATCTCTTGCATTTTGAATTAAAATGTGGTATAATCTATTTTGTGTCTGCGGACTAATGGTAAATAATAAAAAAATATATACTTAATACCGACAGGAGGTAACAAAAATGGCAAAATGTGAGATCTGCGGCAAGGGTGTTGTATTCGGTCACAACGTTTCCCACTCCAACCGTAAAACTAACAGAACTTGGAAGCCCAACATTCGTAAAGTTAGAGCTGTTGTTAACGGCACTCCAACAACCGTAAATGTTTGCTCCAGATGTATGCGTTCGGGTAAAGTTACCCGCGCTAACTGAGACAAGTTATCGGTAAATTAGGGAACGCTTTTGCGTTCCCTTAATTTTTTAGTTATGAAAAGATACGCTGTAATTGATAAAAGAATGCCGCAGACCTGTAAAGAAACACTTGAGGCACGCGGCTTTTCATTAATTCCCCTTCCCCCTTTTGAGCTTTTTGACAAGCCCGTATCGGCACACCCGGATATGCTTCTTTTTTGGGGAGATAGCCTTATATGTCACGATGAATATTTTAAAACAGCTAAAAATGAGATCTCGGAGATAGCTGAAATAAAGGGCGTTGAAATAGAGCTCTCCAATGAACCTATCGAAAAAAAATATCCCTTAGACGTGCTCTTCAACGCGATCGAGCTTGGAAAGAATATCATCTGCCGAGAGGACTCTGTATCAAAGCATATAAAAAGATACGCTGAAAGACTCGAAAAAAGCATCGTAAACGTAAAACAAGGCTACGCAAAATGCTCCGTTTGCAAGGTTTCGGATAACGCGATAATAACCGCCGACAAAAGTATCTCAAAGTCCGCAAGATCGCTCGGCATATCTGTACTTGATATCTATCCCGGATATGTCTGCCTCAACGGATACGACTGCGGATTTATCGGCGGAGCGTCTGGCAACGACAGAAATAACACCTATTTTTGCGGCAATATCGAGCTTCATCCAAACGGTGAGGAAATAATCGGTTTTTGCAAAGATCACGGTGCGCCCGCTATCTCGCTTTCAGACGAACCGCTTTACGATGTGGGAACCATATTTTTTATATAACAAACAACGACAAAAGCGCTGAAGCAATCAGCGCTTTTTGTTTTAAAACCATATTTTTGTTTTATTTTGTATATATATCCATTTTTTGTAATTGAATAAGAGCTGTTCAACCCTCAAAATGATATTTTGTTTTTCCAAATAGTTGCCGTGAAATGAACGGATGATTTTTATTTCATATTTTTTAAGAGCCGTGCTATAATACGTTCACTTGATCCGCAAAATATTTTTCGCACAAAGGAGATAAAGAAATGAAGATCAACAATTTAGGCATCACGTCACCCGAGGCTCTTTTAATTGAATCCACCCCCATATCATCCGTTTGCTTCGTTCGCGGCCGTTATTCCGATCTTACGCTCGACCTTATCCGCGAGACAATCGGAGATTACGGTGCAAAAAATGATCCAGACGCCATTGATGACGGACACTTCATAATTTTCGCCGACATCAATATTAACGAAAAGGACTATTCCGTATCCTACCTCCGCAACGTCGATTTCATCGGAGACCACCGTATAGCAGTCAATTTTAAAGACAACAGTCTTGAATTTTCCAAAGATGACACAAAAGAATTTATGAAAAAGCGTAACGAACTCAATCAAAACGACGGCAACGTTCTATACGGATCTGTCGCCGTGGAAAGCATCTACGACAACCGTCCTATATTTATATATGATTATTTTGACATGCTCGACCAATCTGTTGATATTACTCCCATACTCAATAAGCTACTCTCTCTCGGCAGGCAGATATTCGTCGCGGTTTGCCCAAATTACCCCAGCGACAAACTGATACAAAACAAAATTCAGATCATAGAAACGGAGCCGCAAATCAATGAAAGATAATATTTACGCCACTCCACAAGGAGAATACGGCAAACACGAGCTGCCCCCTGTCGGAACCGCTTACGATGATGACCACACGGTCATAATCTGCCCCGTATGCAAACACAAAGCTCTTGATAATTATGATATTTGCCGCTATTGTGGCTGGGAATACGACGGCTTTTCAGAGGATCATTATTCCTCCGCAAACGGAGCAACCCTATCAGAATACCGTGAAGAATATCTTAAAGCTCAAAAAACACAAGGGGGACAGAAAAATGTTTAAATACTTTAATCCTCACCCCAAAGGGACTTCCGTAAACACAGGTGATTGTGTAAAACGAGCTATCGTAGTAACAACAGGTATTGACTATAAAACCGTTCAAAAGGGGCTTAACGCCTTCAAAAATGTTACGGGAGCTAAAAGCTTTAACAGCGACCACAATCCTCATCGCTACGTAGAGGACGTGTTGTGCGCAAAAAGAATAGAAGTACCGAAAGCAACGACCGTCTCGTCATTCTGCAAAAGCCATCCTCGTGGCAGATTTATATTGGATATTCCGAGGCATTGGGTAGGAATATACAACGCAAATTATTATGACACGTGGGACTGCGGCAAGGAAAAAGTTAATTTTGCATATGAAATCGCAACCGAGGAGTATATTTCTCCACCTCTCGAGTGTCAAAGATTCAGATACTGCTGCACGTCCGAGAAAATATCCGATAAAGAAACAAGAATCCGTATTTATGACGGGAACGGAAGCTTTACGGAAAGAAAAATACCGACTGAGCTCACCGCGGGATATATCCGTTGTCTGCAAGACATCAATTATAATTATATTGAGCTGCAAACATCATATATGCTTGACAAAAAAGCCGTTATTGGATAGAATAATTATTGAAATGATTTTAGTATAAAAGGAAAGGATATGTATTATATGGAATTGGCATATTACGAGATTACATATCGCAGAGATCCGCACGCAGTATACTCAAAAATGAGTGTATATTGTCATGGAGAATTCGAAGCGATAGAAAAAATCAAGCAAATGGCTCCCGAAGCTGTTATAATCAGCGTAAAGAAGAAGTAAAGTTAAAGCCCTCCGCGATTCGCGGAGGGCTTTAACTTATATTATTTTTTCAGTTTTTCCCTGTCTGCTTTACTCATATGCCTTACGCTTAAAAGCAGCTTGTCGCCGTCAATAAACAAATTAGCTCTAAAACGTACGATAGGAGATTCCTTTTTCACATCAGGCGTACCAAAGCACACCTTGATTTCCTCTTCGTTAACGAAGCGGTATTCATATGAAATAATACCCGATTCCGACATAAACTTCGCGATTGTATTTGCCGTTTCACGGCTTCCGTTTTTGTCTATAAGCAAAAGCTGATCTCGCCAAACGGTAGGCTCTGTAGAGATAACGCAAAGGTCTGCCTCCGTTATGATAACATCCGGATTTTCTTTCCATATCGCCGAGAAAAGCTCATGCTTGGCTCCGACATGACCTCTGTCATAATTAAAGCATACTGCATAGAAGCTATTATCAAATGCCTCTTTTATTTCTTCCGGAGAATGTTCTTCAGACATTTTCTCTCTGTAAATAAGAAGCGGGGATCTTTTTTGTTCCATATTTAATCTCCTTTTTTAATAGTAGTACTCCAATGAGTTAATTCCCATAAAATCGGCGTTGCGGGGGCAATTTTATTTTTTAACTTAGTCTGATATTCTTCATAAGTATCGTGATCCCATTTACTCCATGATTTTTCAGGTTTTTTCAATCCGTACACGGTTTCAATAGGATCAATATAGCATTTCTTTACATCTGCCGCTATATCAAGTATAATATTATCTATCGGAATATGCATATATGGTAAAAGCGACGTCAAATTTAAACTTGTACTGTTTGTCTTTGAGTAAATGTAAAGATTTTTCAATGTCATATTCACCCATTTTTGCGCCTGACCGAAATAAAGAGAATTATTTTCTTCTCCTTGATTTGTAGTACCTTTGTATTTTTCGATTATTATTTTACAAAGAGCTTTGTGTTCTTTATCAAAATCCGTAGGCGGTTCTTTTATCCATTCAAAAACCTTTTCCTTGATTATTTCAGTTATTTTATCTCTTAAAATCCGCTTCTTTTGAGCAATAGCTTTTTGATGGTTGGTTTCGATTTCATTTTTTTCATTATATTCATCTGAAAATCTGATGGTTCTGCACATATCTCTATAAGCAAAATCAGAACAGCGAACAAATGCATCGTCATCATCCTTACCAAGATATCCATTTAAAAACCGCAAAACATTATCATCAACAAAACGCATGGTCAATCTCCTTATATCTTATCGCTTCCGTCGTCGGGAATAACTTCATTCATAGCCGCGATAGCGCATTCTATCATACTGTCGTCGGGCTCTTTAGTCGTAATTCTCTGCATCCAGAGTCCCGGTGCTGAAATTATGCGCGTAAATACGTTGTCGTGACGTCCCGCAAGCTTGATAAGCTCGTAACCCGTTCCCGCCATAAGCGGCACGAGAAGGATCGCAATACCGGTTCTTATAAGAGTATAAAGAATTCTGTTATCGAGCACTCGCCAAGGAAGCCAGAGCTCAAGCAAAAATCCTACGAATATCATAATTACAATGCTGACGAAAACAGTCAGGAACAAGAACGACGTTCCGCAACGGGGGTGAAAACGGCTCTGCTCTCTTACGTTTTCAACGGTCAGCTCTTTTCCCTGCTCATAGCAGAAAATAGTCTTATGCTCCGCGCCGTGATACATAAACGTGCGCTTTATATCCTTCATAAGAGAAACGAGCGACATATACGCTATAAGTATAACGACCTTTATTCCACCAGAAAGCAAAGCAAACCAAACGGGGTCGGGATGCCGCCCGAGAACAAGCGTACAAATAACATTAGGCAGCAAAACAAAAAGTCCGACAGCAATACCAATTCCAAGCACAAGGCTTAAAACCATAACAAGTCCCATAAAAGCACTCGTTTCTTTTTTATCTTCTTTTTTAAAGGTTTCAACTGCGTTATCGGTTTCTACAGCTGAAGATTCAAGCTCGTTATTATCCGAAACGACCGCGTCATCAGCAATTTGGGAAACATTTTCCTCGATTTTTGCCTCATTGACCGTATTTTCAAGAGTTTTTCCCTCTTTTAATGCTTTTTTTTCAGCTTTTGCGCGCTTTTTAGCTTCTTTTTCCCGCGCAAGCTCCTCCTCGGCTTCCTCAAGTCCTGAGATCTCCGCTGAACGCATAAGCGTTTTATAGCCCATCGCCATAGAATCTATGAAATTAAATACGCCTCTTATAAATGGCCATTTCGTAAATTTAGGGCGTTTCTTCTGCTTGAATTCAACTTCCTCGAGTACGATCTCCCCTTCGGGATCTCTTACCGCCATATAGGTTTTTTTAGGTCCGCGCATCATGATTCCCTCAATAAGGGCTTGACCTCCTATAGACGTCTTGACACACGGAGTACAGCTTTTATTTTTTTTCAAAGTAAACCTCCAAAGGTATAATATTAATTATTATATCCTACTTTTGTTAATTCTGAATGAATACAAAAAATTCTTTATTTGATGTCATCCATCCAAACGGCAAACGACGCATCGGACGGCATACGCCAATCAGCTCTTGACGAGAGCGCAACGCTTCCTACTTTGATCCCGTCCGGCGCGCACGAGCGCTTAAACTGCTGGGTAAAGAATCTTCTTACGAATGTCGCGAGCGTTTTTTTGATATATTCTTCGTCGAAATCGTCCTTAAAGGTAATGCAAGCTATCCTGAAAAGCTTTTCGGGGGTAAAACCGAAACGGATGAAGTAATAAAGGAAGAAATCGTGCAAGTCGTAATCGCCTATGATAGCCTCGGTCTTTTGCGACATCTCACCCGGTCTTGACGGCACAAGCTCGGGAGATATGGGCGTGTCAAGGATATCACGAAGCACCGCTGAAAGCTTTTCGTTCCGACAGGTATCGGCATAGCAGCCTACCATAAGCCTTATAAGTGTCTTAGGTACGGAGCAATTTACGCCGTACATCGACATATGATCACCGTTATATGTGCTCCAGCCGAGAGCGACCTCGGAAAGATCTCCCGTACCGACAACTATACCGCCGACGGCATTTGCTATATCCATAAGCACCTGCGTGCGTTCTCTGGCCTGAGCGTTTTCATAAGTTACGTCAAAGGTGTTTTCGTCGTGTCCGATGTCAGCAAGGTGCTGTTTTACGGACGCGGCTATGTCAACGACTCTGAAATCCGTTCCAAGAGCCTCGCAGAGAAGCTCCGCATTACCTCTCGTTCTCTTCCCCGTACCGAAGCAAGGCAGTGTTACCGTTAACACGTCGGACGCGTGACGTCCGAGTATCTCCATTGAGCGCACCGCAACGAGCAGAGCGAGAGTTGAATCAAGCCCTCCGGAGATTCCGAGAACAGCTTTCTTTGCGTGCGTGTGCTCTATTCTCTTTGCAAGCGCTCTTGCCTGGATTTCGAGTATAAACGCGCTTCTCTCCGTATTATCCGATTCATTTTCGGGAAGGAACGGACGCTTTTTATAACTTCTTGTGATATCGGTCTCTGCAAGCTCAGACCCAAACTTAATATATCTGTAATCCTCACGCTTTTCTGAGACAAAAGTGTTGATGCGGCTGCGCTCAAAAGCAAGCTTCGCGACATCTATCTCCGTCAGAATAAGCTCTTTATCGCCAAAAGGAGGGTTTTCCGCAAGGCAGGTCTTTCCCTCGTAAACAAACGAATGACCTGAGCACACGGAATCCGTGGTAGACTCACCCGCCCCCGACGACGCGTAAATATAAGCGCACAGATTCTTTGCCGCGTGCATCTTTATAAGCTCACGGCGATATTCGGGCTTAGACACGCTCTCCGATGATGCGGAAAGATTTACGATAAGATCAGCACCCGCCATACAGTGGTAAACGGACGGAGGTATTTGCGACCATACGTCCTCGCAGATCTCAGCGGCAATTTTGAGTTCGGGAAGCGCTCCGTGCTCAAAAATAATATCAGTTCCGAATGTACAGCGCTGACCCGCAAAAGTTATGTCAATAACTCCTTCAGGGGCTCTTGTAAACTGACGCGCCTCATAAAATTCTCCGTAATTTGGCAGATAGGTCTTCGGAACGATCCCAAGAATGTGTCCACCCGAGAAAGCCGCTGCGCAATTATATATCTTTCCCGAAAGTCTTACGGGAAGTCCGACAAAAACAAGGATATCTGTGTCCGAACATTCAGCAGCTATCCTCGCAAGAGAATATTCGGCAGCGCGCAAAAGCGTTTCCCTAAAAAAGAGATCGGAGCAAGAATACCCGGTGATCGCAAGCTCGGGAAAAACGAGCACCTTTGCTCCCTCTCCTGCCGCTCTCTTGACAAGCTCTATTATCCTGTCAGTATTATAAAAGCAATCCGATACTCGAATCGATGGAACAGCCGAACCGACTTTAACAAATCCGTCTTTCATAATAAATACCTCGAAAAATGAAGTGTTAAATATAAATTATATTTTATTATAACACAATAAAAGAAAAAATTCCATATTATAAAGCAAAAAACTCTTAAAAAATGATTTTTATTAAAACATTTTTACCTCTTTTAAAATAAAATCGCTAAATCGAGCATAAATGAAATAATATATTTTAATATTAGCTATACGTATTTTTACTTATAAATATAATGATCATACAAAAAGACCTCCCCGAACAAAGTCGGGGAGGAAAAGCTGTGAAATTTCCGCTTTTTAAATAGCTCCTACAACGACGAGAGTAGCTTCACCGGGAACCGTAATAAAGCTGCCGTCAGGCTGACGGGTGTAAGTCGCCGCCGGTACCGTTATAACACTTTGTACGGTTGCAAATTCGCCCGTGGCTTCGTTATAGGTATAGTCTGTTCCCTCTTCAAGCGGTACGCCGTTAAGAGTTACAGAGATCATATTTAGTATCGGGTCAAACACGTCGCTAACCACCAAATTGTCTGTTGCGACAGCGTCAGTATTTCCGCTGTTACTAATAACAAAGGTGTATGTTATTGTTCCGTTTTCGGGAACAGCCGTCGGAGACAGTGCCTTTGTTATCATAAGAACGGGCTCGTCAACCGTGAATACCGTTTCGCTCGCCGTAAGGGGCTCGGCAAGCCCTGTTCCCGTTACGGTAACTGTATTTGTTACGCTTCCGCCAATCGCGGGAGGTGCTGTCTCACCAACGAATACCGAATAAATAATCATAGCATTTCCGCCCGCGGGCACTGAAATACCGCCTATAACGAGTGGAGGCCCCGCCTCGGCAGACGGCTCCGCTTGAAGGATCCCGTTGACATAATAAAGCAAGGAGCCGTCCTCATATAAGAGAGGATAAAGCGTCTCCCCGTTAAATTCATATGCGCCGAGATTGTCGGTCAATGTAAGTCCCGAAAACGATGACGTTCCCGAATTGACAAGGCTAAGTCGGATCGTAGC
>JAZRUP010000175.1:0-2377 GCA_045652645.1 Eubacteriales bacterium
TCCGACTTTGAAGAAATATTTAATACATATACTTGCGATCACTCTTGTTTGCGTGGGCATATCAGCCGTATACACGTTTACCGTAACACCCGTTTACTCGGTGTCGATAACCTGTTGCTCCGTAAATACAGCGCCGAATTACGATTATTCAAGCTCAAATCTTGTTAACGCGCAGCAAGAGCTCGTAAACGATTATATTGAGATAATAAAAAGTGATAAAATGCTTACTGTCGTGAGAGATGATTTGAAAGAAAAAGGCTACGGCAATATATCCGTCAAAAGGATCAGGTCAATGATCTCCGCGCAACAAATAGACGACACCTCCGTTTTTACAGTAACTGTTTCAGGAACAGACAGAAAAGAGATACTTAACATTGCTAACAACCTTTGCGAAAATGTAGAGTCTGTAATAGACGAAACTCAGCAAAGATCTCACGCTGTTGACGTTTTATCCGACAAAGCTTTGCTTGCTCCTGTTAAGGTTTCTCCAATCGTTACTAAAAATCTTTTTATAGGTGCCGCTATCGGATTTTTAGGTTCTGTTATCCTGTTTTTAATAATCTCTTATTATGATAGAACGGTCCGAGGAGAGAAAGACCTTAAAAACCGTTTCGAACTTCCCATTATAGGCACTATCCCCTCGTGGAACAAATAATCGGAAGGAGAATTATCTATGCTTAAAAAAAATAAACGAAGCAATCAAAAGCAAAATTACGACAATAAATTGCTTAATAAAAACACTCCTTTCGCGATAACCGAAGCGTTTAAAACTCTTCGAACCAATCTTTATTATACTTCAAACAATGAGGCTTGTCCCGTTTTTGCGATAACCTCGGCATACGCTCACGCCGGAAAAAGTATAATAATATCAAACACCGCGCTCTCTTACGCACAGCTCGATAAAAAAGTGCTTCTTATAGATGCGGATATGCGTTGTCCCGTTATAAACAAGATGTTTGAATTAAAAAGCAGTGATCACGGACTTTCCGAGCTTTTGGCTTCACCAAAATTTGAGCCAAACGACCTCGAAAGCTTTATAATAAACTCCGGAATATACGGACTTGATATTATAACAAGCGGCAGGATACCCCCAAATCCCTCTGAGCTTCTTTCCTCAAAACGCATAAATGAGCTTTTGGACTTCGCCAAACAAAATTACGACTATATCTTTATAGATCTCCCGCCAATATGCGAGGTCGCGGACGCTGGCGTTATCGCTTCCCTCGTAACGGGCTATCTGTTTGCAGTTCGCGCGGGAACTACCGATACGCAAGAGGTTGCGGACGGTCTTGAGGCCTTGAGACAAACAGGAGCGAACGTCATCGGTTTCGTTCTCAATGATGTTAATCTCAAATCAAGCAAAAAATATTATAAATACGGGAAATACGGATACACCCGAAGTTACGCTGCCGCAAAAGAAGAGCAAGATAAAGAAAGTAAATAAAATACGCCGATATATCGGCGTATTTTGGTATTTTTAAGAAAGGAGCCGAATTTGAATACAGAGCTTATAGATTTCCACGCGCATATACTTCCGGGCGCCGATCACGGCTCCGACGGACGCAGAACAAGTGCGGATCAGCTTAAAATGATGGCTGAAGCGGGAATAAAAAAAGCAATCGCCACGCCTCATTTTTACCCTGATCGCCACACGGTCGATAGCTTTCTCGCAAGGAGAGATGAAGCTGAACGCGACCTTGACACCCTGTTATTCGACGGCTCCCCCGACGTTATTCCCGGCGCTGAGGTTCTTGTTTGTGAGGGCCTTTCGCGTATGGACGGACTTCATAAGCTGACCGTCAGAGGAACGAACACAATACTGCTCGAAATGCCCCTCACAGCGTGGACGAGCAAATTGCTTGACACGGTCGAGGAAATATATAAGAGCAGCCTGACTCCCGTTATGGCTCATATAGACCGCTATCCCAAAAGAGCCGTCGAGGAGCTGCTTGAGATCGGCGTCAAGGCTCAGCTCAACGCGGACGCGCTCTGCCGATCCTTCGACAGACGTAAGCTTATTCGCTACGTTGAGGACGGCAAAATAGTCGCTATCGGCTCCGACCTCCACGGCGCGAAAAAAGGCGGATACACTAAATTCTTGTCCGCCTGTAAATATCTCGGAGACGCCCTCCCCGAAATAATGAAAAAGTCCGAAGCTCTTATCTCTCCGAGCGTTATTTTTTCAGAGCGAAAATAATAATAATTATATGGGGCGTTGCCCCATACCCCCACTTAAGAAACTTTTTAGAGGATGGTTATATTAGGGGCTTTGCCCCCGACCCCCCACTTAAGAAACTTTTTTGAAAAAAAGTTTCTTAAGAATCTTCAAAAAACTTTTGAAAAAAGGGATATTTTTAGATGTTTATCTCACTTTACG
>JAZRUP010000176.1:0-1756 GCA_045652645.1 Eubacteriales bacterium
AACGACATGGCTACGATCCGACTTCACAATTAAAATCGGAGCTTATGAAATTTAAAGCTGACGCGATTCCTTATACTGACGGAAATCTATGCCTTTTCGAGAATGGATTTGACGGTGAGGATCTCCGTAAATACGCGGTGCTTGCCGCTGAAAAATGCTCGGGCGTTTGTGCGGTATTTTCGGGAGACGAAGGAAACTATAATTACGTGCTGATAAGCAGAAGTATCGATCTTAAAGCAAATTTAAAAAATATAAATGAAGCGTTGTCGGCTCGCGGAGGCGGAAGCGCCGAGATGGTACGAGGCAGGGCTATGTGTACTAAAAAGGAAGCGGAGGATTTTTTAATTGAAAAATGGCAAATATAATTGATTATTTACATTGGAGAGGCGATCTCTCCTTCACTCAATCGGGGGTTAATGAGGTAGATAATATCCTATTTGTCTTTTTGAGCTTTTTGAATTTTGAGGGAATCGTTCCGAATGATCCGGCGGAGGGCGATATTTTATTGAGAGATGCCGTCCATCTTTGCTTCGAACGAACATCTGATGCCCCGCCGTATTACGGCGTTATTATGCCAAACAAGGATATACACCGTATGGCAAGGCTTATGGCGAGAAGCAATCGCTTCGGTCACGTGAAAATTACGGGATATATAAACGAGATAAATACAGAAACGGAAGCACAGTTTTCAACTTATACGGCGCTTCTTGACGACGGAAGCATTTTTATCTCGTTTAAAGGAACGGACGATACTCTTGTGGGTTGGAAAGAGGACCTCAATATGTCGGTTTCAAAAGAAATTCCGGGTCAGCGACATGCCCTTGAGTACCTTAATAAGGTGGCGGAAACGTTTAATGGGAAGATTCGAATCGGCGGTCACAGTAAAGGAGGAAACCTTGCGGTTTACGCTGCGGCAAAATGCCATCCTTCTATACAGAAACGAATTGTCAGAGTGTATAATAATGACGGCCCCGGATTTTCTGCGGAATTTATTGAATCGGAAGGATATCAGAATATAAAGCCGAAAATATTGAAGCTTATACCGCAGGAATCCATCGTTGGGCTTTTGCTTACAAATGACGATCATTTTTCCGTTGTGTTAAGCTCAAAATCGGGTGTTTTTCAGCATAATAGTTTTTTATGGGAGATCAGGGGGCGGCATTTTATAAGACGTCCCGCGCTTGCGCAAAAAAGTATAGAGCTGAGTAAAACAATAAACACATGGATAAACGAAAAGGATGAAGAAACGAGAAAAGAGATAATCGAGGCGGTCTACGAGATATTGACGGCATCGGACGCGAGAACGCTTACTGATATAAGCAATAATAAAACCGCGTTGCTCTCTTCTTTAAAGAAGATCGATCCTCAAAAAAGGGAATTGGTGTTCAAAACGGTTACACAGCTTGTCGGAGAGATAATAAAGTCGGGAAGGCAAAGAAAGAAAACAAACAACGAAGAAAAAAGCAGCCAAGAAATCGCTGTGATCAATAATGAAACAAATAATGATTTTATAGAAAAAGGGGAAGAAAAATGAGAAAATTGGGAATAAATTGCGTAACTTTTCCGGAGATCAATGTTTTTGACAGCATTCCTTATATCAAGGAAGCAGGATTTGACAGTATATTTACGGGATTTAAAGATGATGAAACGGTTGGAAATATAGCCGAATTAGCATCAAAACACGGTCTTGAGTACGAAACTATCCACGCTCCCGCAAAAGGAATCAACAATATATGGTTGCCCGGAGATGACGGTG
>JAZRUP010000177.1:0-2707 GCA_045652645.1 Eubacteriales bacterium
TTATCGGCGGTTCTCAGCGTGAGGAAAGATACGACAGACTTATGGAGGCCATCGAGCGCTTCGGTCTCAATGCCGAGGATTATTGGTGGTACACGGATCTCCGTAAATACGGCGGCACGAAGCACGCGGGCTACGGTCTCGGATTTGAGAGACTTATTATGTACATCACGGGAGTTCAGAACATCCGTGACGTAGAATCGTTCCCGAGAACAACGGGCAACGCAGATTTCTGATTCTATTTTGAGGTATATATGGAATATTCAAATTTTAGCAAAGAAGCTCTTCTGGAGCTGAAAAACGAACTCGAAGCGCTTTACAAGAGCTATTGCGATAAGGGTCTTTCACTTGACCTCTCGCGCGGCAAACCCGGAACGGAGCAGCTTGATATGCTTGCGGGAATGCTTGCCATAATCTCCAAAGCCGACGACTGTAAGAGCGTTGCGGGCGATTGCCGTAACTACGGAATACTTGACGGTATTCCCGAGGCGAAAAAGCTTTTCTCCGATCTTTACGAGATCCCCGAGAAGAATATAATCGTCGCGGGCAACTCGTCGCTCAACATAATGTACGATACGATGGCGCGCGCTATGCTTTACGGTGTTTACGGAAGCGAGCGTCCCTGGTGCCGTGAGGATGAGGTAAAGTTCGTTTGCCCCGCTCCCGGTTACGACCGCCATTTTGCTATCTGCGAGTCGCTTGGGATCAAGATGATAACGGTTCCCATGACACCTACGGGCCCCGATATGGATAAGGTCGAGGAGCTTGTAAACAACGACCCCGCAGTCAAGGGTGTCTGGTGCTGCCCGAAGTATTCAAATCCCGACGGTATTACTTATTCCGACGAAACCGTTCGCCGTTTCGCGAATCTTAAACCCGCGGCTCCCGATTTCAGGATATTCTGGGATAACGCTTATGCGGTACACGATATTTACGAGGATAAATGCGATAATCTTCTCGATATTTTCGATGAGTGCAAGAAGGCTGGTAATGAGGATTTCGTGTTCTATTTTGCCTCAACCTCAAAGATAAGCTTCCCGGGCTCCGGTGTTTCTATCTTTGCGGCATCTGAAAATAATCTTTCGCAGATAAAGCCTATAATGAGCATTCAGACGATAGGTCACGATAAGATCAACCAGATCCGTCACGTCAGATATTTCCAGTCAGCGGCGGGGATCCTTGATCATATGAAGGAGCTTGCGGAGATCATTCGTCCAAAGTTCGAGATAGTTGCAAAGACTCTCGCGAGAGATCTTGACGGAACGGGCGTTGCCCATTGGACAGACCCGCTCGGCGGTTATTTCGTAAGCCTTTACACGCTTAAA
This sequence comes from Eubacteriales bacterium, assembly GCA_045652645.1. GTDB lineage: Bacteria > Bacillota > Clostridia > Oscillospirales > CAG-272 > RGIG3994. The sequence goes on from JAZRUP010000177.1 coordinate 1,323, forward strand.
GGAACTGCAAAGCGTACGTATCAGCTCTGCCGTGAAGCGGGCGTTGTACTCACAAATGTCGGCGCGACCTATCCTTACGGCAACGACCCCGACGACAGCAATATCCGTATAGCTCCCACGTATCCGTCTAACGCGGATCTGCAGAAGGCTATGGATGTTTTGACCTGCTGTGTACGTCTTGCCGCAGTAGAAAAACTATTAGCATAAACAAAAAAACGGCACTCTGCTTTATAGGAGCGCCGTTTTTAAATAGAGGTTATAATGAGTCAAAAAGATACGAATCCGTTTAAGAACAGCGATACGAATAAACGCTATTATACTTACGAATATTATTTAAGGCAGAAATTCGGCGGCAAATGCGTGAAAATTCCCCTTGACGGAGGCTTTACCTGCCCTAATATCGACGGACGTAGCGGTTGGGGCGGTTGTATATACTGCTCGGGGCGCGGTTCGGGAGAATTCGCGGGGAGCGCCGAGAAAAGCATCAGGGAGCAATTTGACGAGGGCATAAGCCTTTTGTCGGGCAAATGGGATACGAGCCGCAAGATCGCGTATTTTCAAGCGCATACGAATACTTACGCGCCCGTGTCGGTGTTAAGAGAAAAATTTGAGGCGGCGCTCGCCGAGGACGGTGTTGTGGGACTAAATATAGCCACGCGCGCAGATTGTCTTGAAAACGATGTTTTATCGTATTTATCCTCTCTTGCTGAAAGGACGGAGCTTACGGTCGAGCTCGGACTTCAGACGGCGAACGACGAAACGGCAAAAGTTATCAACAGAGGTCATAGCTTTAAGACGTTTTGCGAAGGGTACGAGCGGCTTCGAGCGGCGTCGGATAAAATAAATATTTGCGTTCATTTGATCTTCGGGCTTCCCGGTGAGAATAGCGAAATGATGCTCGGCACCGTCAAAAAGGTGGCGAAAATGAAGCCCGATCAGATCAAATTGCATCTGCTTTACGTTCTCAGAGGAACAAAGCTCGGCGCGATGTACGGATCGGGCGAATATACGCCTATGGAGGAGGACGAATACGTGTCGGTGATATGCGACGCGCTTGAGCTTCTGCCTCCCGATACGGTAATTTGCAGACTCACGGGCGACGGTGCGGGAGAAAGTCTGCTCGCGCCGATGTGGAGCCGAAAGAAGACCGCGGTGGTTAATAATATTGATAAAGAACTCTTCAGACGCGGAAGTTATCAAGGAATAAAATACAAAAAATAAGTTTTATCGGCGAAGCCTATTTGAAGTTTTTTGAAGATTCTTAAGAAACTTTTTTTCAAAAAAGTTTCTTAAGCGGGTGGTGGGGCGGAGCCCCTTCGCATCCCTTTGCGTCTCGGAAAAAGCAACCTAAATTTTGGGAGTGAAGCTCCTAAAATTTGGGGTGG
>JAZRUP010000178.1:0-5092 GCA_045652645.1 Eubacteriales bacterium
TTTTTCTGGTCGCCCTTCCAATAAGCGCCCGTACATTGTGTGAGCTTGAGTGCCTTGACGGCGCCCGTTGAGAAAAGGTGGGGACCCGCGCAAAGGTCAGTGAACTCACCCTGCTTATAGAAGCTGATAACAGCATCCTCGGGGAGCTCATTTATGAGCTGAACCTTATAAGGCTCATCCTTCTCCTCCATAAGCGCGATAGCCTCGGCGCGCGGAAGCTCGAATCTTTCAATAATAAGATTTTCCTTGACTATCTTGACCATCTCAGCCTCAATAGCCGCGAGCGCGTCCTGAGTGAACGATACCTCGCTGTCGATATCGTAATAGAAGCCGTTTTCGATAGCGGGGCCTATCGTCAGCTTAGCGGCGGGGTAAAGACGCTTGACCGCCTGCGCGAGAATGTGCGACGCTGTATGACGGAATACGTGCTTGCCGCCCTCATCCTCAAAAGTGAGCAGCTTTACGTCGTCGCCCTCGTTAAGGGGCTTTGTTAGCGCTGACAGCTCGCCGTTTACCTCGGCGGCAATTATCTGTCTTGTGATAAGTCCTGCTTCGCGCGCCGCCTCAAAAACGGTCGCGGGCGCCGAAACCTCATATTCGGCGGCATTAAAAATTACCTTCATTGTTTATGTTCCTCCAAAATTATTATTAAATATAAAACCCCGAACACGCGTTTACGTGTTCGGGGTGCATTTTCAAAAAAGCACGGTTCCACCCGAATTTTTTACTTAATTAATATAAGTATTAAGACTGACCCCGAAGCGGTACCCTTATGCCGCCGCGAGAAGCTCTCACCGACCGCTCCCTCTCTGTGCGCTTAAAGCAAAAGGACATATTTTCAAGGTTTTAAGTTTTATTTCTTTAAGTACTGACGCCAATCGAGATCGCCTCTGTCAAGAGCCGTAATAATCACCTCCGCAGTTGCGATATTCGTCGCTACGGGTACATTATACGCATCGCAAAGCCTAAGCAGCTCAAATTCACTCTCGTCCGGCTCAGCTCCCTGTCTTGTGTCTCTGAAATAAAGAAGTATATCGATCTCATTATACGCAACGCGGGACGCGATCTGTTCGCTTCCGCCTTGCTCTCCTGTAAGAAGCCGTTCGATCTCAAGACCCGTAGCTTCTGATATATACTTGGCTGTAATATTGGTAGCGCACAGATTATGTTTGCTGAGAATACCGCAATAAGCAATACAAAACTGTGTCATAAGCTCTTTCTTAAGGTCGTGCGCGATTATAGCTATCTCCATATTGGCTCCTTCCGACATTATTAATGTATTAACAAGATAAAGTAACATATATATTTTACTACAAAAAAAAGAATTTGTCAACCGATTATAGTGATTATTTCCGAAAAATATTTATTTATAAGTATTATAACAGTTAAAATGATAAATTTTATATTTTTGCGCGAAATTACTTGAAAAAATGAAAAAAATAATGTATAATAAAAATTGATGTTTTTAATTATTGAGAATAAAATCAAAAGGAGTAATCAAAATGATCAAGGAAATCACCGACATTATCGCCCAGAGCGACCCCGAAGTTGCCGCCGCCATAAAAGCGGAATACGACAGAGAAAACAACGGGATCGAGCTTATAGCGTCCGAGAACTTCGTATCCGAGGCAGTTATGCTTACTGCGGGCTGCATTATGACCAACAAATACGCTGAGGGATATCCCGCAAAGCGCTACTACGGCGGATGTCACTGCGTAGACGTTGCGGAAAACCTCGCTCGCGAGCGCGCCTGCAAGCTTTTCGGAGCTGAGCACGCAAACGTTCAGCCTCACAGCGGCTCTCAGGCTAACACCGCGGTTTATTTCGCGCTCTGCAATCCCGGTGATACCATTATGGGTATGTCCCTTGCCGACGGAGGACATCTTACACACGGAAGCCCCGTAAACCTCTCCGGTAAATATTTTAATTTCGTTTCCTACGGTCTCTCCGATGAGAACGAGATGATAGACTACGACGCCATGGAAAAGGCGGCTAATGAGTGCAAGCCGAAGCTCATCGTAGCGGGCGCGTCCGCGTATCCCCGCATTATCGACTTCGAACGCATCTCCAAGATCGCAAAAAGCGTCGGAGCTTACTTTATGGTAGATATGGCTCATATCGCGGGACTTGTCGCGGCGGGTCTTCACCCCTCGCCTGTTCCCTACGCCGACGTAGTTACAACGACAACGCACAAGACTCTCCGCGGACCTCGCGGCGGTCTTATCCTTTGCCGCGAGGAGCTCGCCAAAGCGATAGACAAAGCAATATTCCCCGGTATCCAGGGCGGACCTCTTATGCACATCGTCGCCGCTAAGGCCGTTTGCTTCGGTGAGGCGCTCAAACCCGAATTCAAAGAATATCAGACAAGACTTCTTGAGAACTCCAAGGCATTTGCCGCCGCTCTTATCGACGAGGGCTTCAGACTCGTTTCGGGCGGTACAGACAATCACCTCTGTCTGCTCGACCTCCGTTCAATGAACATCACAGGTAAGGAGCTTGAGAGAAGACTTGACGAGGTACACATCACCGTTAACAAGAACTCTATCCCCAACGAGCCTCAGTCTCCTTTCGTAACGTCGGGTATCCGCGTAGGTACTGCCGCCGTTACAACGAGAGGCTTCACTACCGAGGATATGAAGGTAGTTGCGCACCTCATTAAGCTCACGGCAACCGATTTCAAGAACACGGCAGACTATGTCCGCGCCGAAGTCGCGAAGCTTTGCGCCAAGTATCCGCTTTACAACTAAAAGCTTTGTGTCCGCAAGGACACAAAGTAATGAATTGCCCATACGGGCATGAATTGCCTTTGGCATTGAAAAACAGGGTAATTCAATTCATGACGGCTTGCCGTCAATTCATTCATAATACAAATAACAAGGACAGAGAATGTAAAAATTCTCTGTCCTTTTCCTGTCAATAGGTAACGTATTATATTAATTAAAGCAAATTGATACCCTTCTCGCGGCACTCACGGATAACGTCCTCGGGCCAGACCGACGACTGTACCTCCCCGATATGCGCCTTTCTGAGGAAAAACATACACATTCTCGACTGTCCGATACCTCCGCCCGCCGTTGTGGGAAGCTCACCCGCAAGGAGAGACTTGTGGAACGGAAGCTCGGCGCGCTCGGGGCAGCCCGCGAGCTTAAGCTGCTCGCGCATCGCGATCTCGTCAACGCGGATACCCATCGACGACAGCTCAAGTCCGATGTCAAGAACGGGATAATAAACGATAATATCTCCGTTGAGATTCCAATCGTCATAGTCGGGAGCGCGACCGTCGTGCGGCATACCCGAACGGAGCTTATGACCGATCCCCTGAATGAACACAGCGCCATATTCTCTCGCGGCGGCGTGCTCTCTTTCCTTAGGGCTGAGCGACGGATACTTATCCTCCAGCTCCTGAGCCGTAATGAAGGTGATCTCCTTCGGAAGCAGATGACCTATGAAATTATAATCGTTCGTTATATAGTTTTCCGTGTGACGGAGCGCGCGGTATATGCGCTTTACGAGTATTCTGAGTCTTTCCTCCGTCCTATCATCCTTTTCGATAATACGCTCCCAATCCCACTGATCAACGTAAACGGAGTGGATATTGTCGGGTTCCTCGTGGCAGCGAATAGCCGACATATCCGTATAAAGGCCCTCACCCTCCTCGTAACCGTACTTTGCGAGAGCCATTCTCTTCCATTTAGCGAGAGAGTGGACTATCTCACAGTGAGTATTGTCCGAAAGATCGAACGAAACGGGGCTTTCCCATCCGTTCAGGTTGTCGTTAAGACCGCTTTTCGACGTAACGAAAAGAGGCGCTGAAACACGTGTAAGATTAAGCTGTATCGCAAGGTCGCGCTCAAAAAAGTCCTTGACCTTCTTAATAGCGCTCTGTGTCTGATGTATATTAAGCTCTGATCTGTAACCCTCTGGAATATAAAGCTTTGACATAATTATCCTCTCAAAACAAATTAATTAAAATTATTATAACACAACCCTCGCCGTCCGTCAATAAATAAACGAAAAAATCAGGGATAAGTTTGGAAATAAATTTAAAATTACACGAATGGACAATGATAAAATTTCAAGCAAAACAATCATTCCGTCATTACGCGGCAAATGGCGATCGTCATCCGCGGATGCGATAGCGACAAGTCGGGGTGCCGAAGCTGACTTCACTTTTAGTGAATTCGGGAAGTTTTCACGAAGTGAAAATCTTCATAAGGAATGCACGAAGTGCTTTCCTGCACGCCCCCGACCTGCTGTAAATCCTTATAAAAATTCGACCTTCGCGGCAGAGCGGAGGTCGAAAAGCTTCTAATACCTTTAAGAAAGTCCCTTTTTCAAAAGTTTTTGAAGATTTTAAGTGGGGTTTGGCGGCAAGCAGATATGCGCTGCGCGCAAATCTTAACGAGTTTGCTTCGCAAACATCGCAACCCCAATAAAACATCACCATAAAAAAGAACCCGAATCATTGGCTTCGGGTGCTAAAGGACAGTAATAAATTAATAGCCTCGGTATGGGAACACTATGCCGAGGCTTAATCTGTTTCTGTCGTTCAAAATAATTAACTGTTAGTTAAATCCTTGTTTCTTATGCTTCGCTTGTAAATGCTCAGATTTATGATATAATATAATCAGAAACGGGCCTGTTTACTTTACTTACAAGGAGAATCATAATGGAACTGAACATTGGAATGAATATTAAACGTTTGCGCCTTGCTAAAGGATTGACGCAGGAGCAACTTGCGGAGCTTTTGACTATCTCAACGGCAGCAGTAAGTAAATGGGAAGCCAAAAACACCTATCCCGATATTACGATGTTGTTTCCACTTGCGGAGATATTCGGCGTTACCGTTGACGAACTTTTAGGATATGATGAAGCAAAATCCAAGGCAGATGTGGATAAAATACTCGCAGAATATCAGCGGCTGTATGTGGAAGGAAGATTTGCTGAAGGAAAGGAGTTGATTGTCAATGCACGAAAGAAATATCCCCACGATTATCGCATTATGAATAAGTATATGTGGGATGTAGCGGGCGGAAGTGCAGGAAATGATTCTAAAACTTTGCTGAAAAACAAGGACGAATTGACACAGTTA
>JAZRUP010000179.1:0-34078 GCA_045652645.1 Eubacteriales bacterium
TGCAACAGCCTCAAGAAGCATTTCGTGATACTTCTCGGCAGCTTCCATAGATTCATCGGGAATGGGATGAATGGAGTGAGTTCCGTTCTTGTCGAAAACGTGCGCGTCCATATCAACAAGGTCGATAGCACCGACAACGGCTCCGTCCTTTACCATCGGAATGGTAAGAGGGCAGATCTTCTTACCCCACTTGTCGTGGAGAGCGTCGAGAACCTTTGCGAAACGAGCCTCGTTATCGTCGAACTTATTTATAAAGAAGGATTTGGGAAGTCCCGCGTCGGTTGCCTCATCCCAAGCAAGCTCTGTACCAACCTGAATACCTGCTTTTGCGTCAACAACGATGATAGCGCTGTCAGCAACGCGGAGCATCTGCTTTACTTCGCCGGCAAAATCAAGATATCCGGGAGTATCAAGAACGTTGACCTTTATATCCTTCCACATAAGATTTGCAACAGATCCCGAAAGAGAGAACTTTCTTGCAATTTCTTCTGCATCGTAGTCGGAGACTGTGTTTCCGTCGTTTATTTTTCCGAGACGGTCGGTAACACCGGAAATATAAAGCATTGCTTCGTTAAGGGATGTTTTTCCGCAGCCGCCGTGACCGAGCAGCGCAACGTTTCTGATTCTGTCTGTTATAATTTTTGCCATGGTTTCCTCCTGTGTCCCCGCTTGGGGGCATTGTTAGTTTTTGGTGTTTTTTATATAATGCATAAAATATACAACCACGATTCTTATTATACAACAATATTGCACAAATTGCAAGAGAAAATTTAGATTTTTTTATAATTATTTATCAAAAAATCTCAAAGAATTCTCAAAAATTGCCTCCGCAAGGCTTTCTTCGTCCTCGTTTCTGGCTTCCGCGACCGCTTTAAGCGTAAAAGGGAGGTAATCCGAGCGGTTAAGCTTGCCTCGCATCGGATGCGGCGCGAGGTACGGAGCGTCGGTCTCAATAAGTATTCTGTCGCGAGGAACGACCGCCGCGACCTCTTTTGTCTTTCTCGCGTTCTTGAAGCTTATGACTCCCGAGAACGAGATGTACCAACCTCGCTTGATAAGCTCAGTTGCCATTTCCGCGCTTCCGCTAAAGCTGTGCAAAACACCCTTGACCTCGGGGTGTTTTATAAGTGTTTCGAAAATGTCGCCGTGAGCCTCTCTGTCGTGAATTACTACTGGCAGATTATATTCAACCGCCAGACGGAGCTGGCGGTTGAAATATTCTTTTTGAAGCTCTTTGTGCTCTGTATCCCAATAATAATCGAGACCTATCTCACCGAGCGCGACTATTTTCAGCTCTTCCTTTCGTTCAAGAAGGGAAGCGAGCATCTTTATTTCGGTATCGATATCGGAGAGATGAAGGCAATCCTCGGGATGTATACCCGCTGTCGCGAACATGTTTTCGTATCTTGCCGCCATTTCCGTGACGCGAAGCGCGTTTTCGTTATTTGTGGCTGTGTTTACTATATATTTGACGTCCGAGGAAAACACCTCGTTTAGAAGCGCGTCGACTCCACCTTCAAATTCTTCCGTAAAGCGGTCGTCGGTATAATGCGCGTGAGTATCAAAGAATCTCATTTGGGATTTATCTTACTCTTTCGCCGAGAGGAGTATCGTCCGCGAGGAATACCACGCGAACCTGCTCCTCGCCCGATGCAAGAAGCATTCCGTTGCTCTCAATTCCGCAAAGCGTTGCGGGACGGAGGTTTGCGACAACGATTACTTTCTTTCCGATAAGAGCGTCGGGCTCGTAGAACTTGGCGATACCCGAAACTACCTGACGCTGCTCGTATCCGAGATCTATCATGAGCTTAAGGAGTTTTTTAGCCTTCGGAACCTTTTCGCAGGCGATGATCTTTGCAGTACGAAGCTCGACGTTCATAAAGTCCTCGATCCCGATAAGAGCGCAGCCCTCGGGTTTTTCGGGTTTCTTCTGGGCAGCTTCAGCTGCGGCAGCAGCCGCGGCGCGCTCTGCTTCGATCTCCGCGAGCATCTTAGCCTCGTCAATACGTGCAAAAAGAACCTTAGAATTAGCTACCGTGTCGCCGGCAACAAGAGCACCGAACTGCTCAGCGCTTCCGATAGACGCGTAGCCTCGCTTGTCGGTATTAAGCTCTGCGAGTATCTCTTCACTGGTTTCCGGAATAAAAGGAGCAAGGAGTACAGCACCCCAACGGATAGCCTCAAGAAGGGTATAGAGAACCGTTCCGAGGCGTTCCTTGTTGGCTTCATCCTTTGCGAGCGTCCAAGGAGTCGTTTCGTCGATGTATTTGTTGGCTCTTGAGAGCATCGTGAATATGGCATCGAGCGCGTCTGCTATTCTGTAGCCGTCCATGCACTCGATGACCTTATTGTAAGCGGTAACGCAAGCCTCAACTACCTCACCGTCAAGCGCGTCCTTTGCAGTGGGCGCCTGGATAACGCTTCCGAAATACTTCTTCTGCATATCAAGCGTACGCTTTACAAGGTTTCCGAGATTGTTGACAAGGTCTGTATTGAATCTCTTGATGACGTTTTCGTAAGTGATAGATCCGTCATTTGCGTAAGGCATTTCCGCGAGAGCGTAATAGCGAACACCGTCAACAGTAAAGCGCTCTGCAAGCTTGTCGGCGTAAATTACGTTTCCACGGGACTTTGACATCTTGTCCATACCGAAGTTGAACCACGGATGGGCGAATACCTTTTTGGGGAGGGGAAGCCCCAGTGCCATAAGGAAGATGGGCCAATAGATGGTGTGGAAACGGATAATATCCTTTCCAATGATATGAACGTCTGCCGGCCAGAGCTTTTTGAATTTTTCGCTCTGTTCCTCATATGTTTTGTCAGGGTCGTATCCGATAGCGGTTATATAATTTGTAAGCGCATCGAGCCAAACGTAGGTTACGTGTTTTGGGTCGCTGTCAACGGGGATACCCCAAGTGAAGGACGTACGCGAAACGCAAAGATCCTGAAGTCCTGCCTTGAGAAAGTTGTTTACTATCTCTTTTTTGCGGCTTTCGGGTTCAATGAATTCGGGATGGGTCTCAATATGATCCATAAGCTTGTCCGCATATTTTTTCATATTAAAGAAATATGCTTCCTCGCTTGCTCTCTCTACGGGTCTGCCGCAGTCGGGGCATTTACCGTCGACTGCCTGTGTGTCCGTGAAGAAAGACTCACAGGGCGTGCAGTACCAGCCTTCATATCGACCCTTGTAAATATCGCCGCTTTCAAGGAAACGGTTGAATATCTTTTTGACGGCGGCTTCATGATAATCGTCAGTGGTTCTGATAAAGTGGTCGTATTTGACGTTCATATGATCCCAGAGCCCCTTTATCTCGCCCGCTACGTTATCTACGTAGAGTTTAGGTGTAATACCTGCATCTTTTGCAAGATCCTCGATCTTTTGACCGTGTTCGTCAGTTCCCGTACACATAAATACATCATATCCCATCTCGCGTTTATAACGAGTGATGGCATCTGTCATAATAGCTTCGTACGTGTTGCCAAAGTGAGGTTTTTTAGATGCGTATGCAATAGCTGTCGTGATATAAAACTTTTCCATTATAAAGTTTCCTCCGTAATGTGATCTCGGTATTCACCGGTTAGTAGATATTTTGAGTAAAGACATTCCGCTATAAGCATATAAGGGAATGTAAAAATTATAAAAAGCACGCCTGCTGTAAGAAGTGAAAGAAATATCCACGGTATAAAGCTGAGAGGGAAAGCCCAAAGCTTCCACATTTTGCCGCTTGTAGCTTTCAGCGAGGCATTAAGGCAAAGAGAGATAGGTTGATCTGCGCCGCATACAACAGCATTTATAAAAGGAAATAGTCTCGCGGTAATAAATACCGAAGTGAAAAAATATACGACGGACAGGATCAAGCTTATTCCCCATAGGGAGAGTTGAATCGATCTTTTATCAGTTTGTATCAATGATATAAGGTTAAAAAGCGCATTGATTATAGCTAAGGGAAGATGAAGGATCAATGCTAAGGCCCACGCCTTTTTTATTTTTTTAAACGAACTGTAATATGTGAAGATATCAATAAATTCAACCGAATTGTCATTTGAGAGCCCGGCGGCAACTTTCCATAGTCCGATAAAAAGCGGATATATTAATAAAATATAAGGAATTGTGCAAACGGTGTCAAATATAAAAGAATATACTTGAAGCTCTCTTTCATCTACTGTTTTATAAAAAGCAGCGGAAAAGGCGTAGCTTCTGAAAAGCTCAAACATTATTTCAATAGAAATATAGAAAAGACCGCAGAATATAAGCTTTAAAAGTACATCCCGATTTGAAAGTACGGCTTTAGCGTCAGATTTTATTTTTTTTCTTGTTATGAGGTTCGAAGCATCAGAGGTCATAAGCCATACCTCCGACCCAAACTCGCTCGATATTTATACGTCTATCGGTGCTTCGCGCCATAAGTATATCGCTTCTCTTGCCAATATCGATCGACCCTACTTCTTTATCTACACCGACCTGTTCGGCAGGTGTAAGCGTTGCGCAACGAAGCGCGGTTTCAAGCGGGATATCGCAAAAGCGCATAAGATTTTCAAGTGCCGTTTTCAAATCAAGAGTGCTTCCCGCAAGCTTTCCTTCGCCGGTAAGAGCCTTGCCGTCTTTAACGGTACATGGATTTCCTGCTATAAAGTATTCTCCGTCGGCGCATCCCGCCGCCATCATAGAATCCGTTATGAGGGACAGCCTTGTGTTTCCAAGGCAACGATACGCAAGCTTTATCATCTCGGGGGATATATGAAGTCCGTCGCAGATGATCTCGCAGTATGCGCCGGATGTAAGACCCGCCGCGACAGCTCCGCTTTCTCTGTGCCCGAGAGGTGGCATAGCATTGAAAAGATGAGTAAAGCTTATCCCGAATCTTTCATAGGCTGTTATTGCCGTATCATAGTTAGATTCGGTGTGAGCAAGCCCCAAAGTAGCGCCGAGCTCCTTTGCCTCTTCCGCAAAAGCGAAGCCGCCATCAAGCTCAAAAGCCGAGCTTATGTGACACGGTCTACGCATTCGGAAAACAAGCTCTTGAAGTTCTTGATCGTTGTGAGGCGCAAGCAGGTCTTTTGAGTGCGCTCCGCGCTTGTTTTGATTTAAGTATCTGCCCTCAAGGTGAATACCAAGGAACTCCGCGCCGTTTGTATTTCCTTTTAGCGCATTTATTTTATCGGACATTAACAAGAGCTGTTCGTACGGAGCCGAAGCGAGAGTTGGAAAAAGGGAAGTGGTTCCGACAGAGAGATAGCTCCGAGCCATATTCTTTAAATCATCCGTATCAGCATTGGTAAAATCATATCCCGCGCGGCCGTGAGTATGAACATCAACGAATCCTGGAATGAGTAAAGCTTCGTGCGCGTCAATTTCTGTATCGGTGCCGCCGCTAACATCGCCGATTTCAATTATACGGTCAGAGAAAAGCAAGGAGCCTTTTATAAAAGACTCTGCTTCCGTAGAATAAATGAAAGCGTTATTTATAAGCGTTTTCACGGCGCATCTCCTTACATATCTAATATTATTATATTATATCAGCTTTTTTGATTTTTTACAATAGCAATATAAATAATTTAACGATTATTTGGTAAAAATATTGATTTTTTGTGGAAAAATAATGATTTTGAAGGCTTTGGAAGTAACGGTAATTTCCGCCAATTCGTCAAACCAGTTTACAAATACATACAGAATATGATATAATTTCACTCGGGGATCGGCAAAGAAAATCAAAAAGGAGGAGAAAGTGAAAAAGAAATTTATATATTTTTTTATAGCTATTATTTTTTTGTTACATACCTTCGCGGCATCCGTGAGTGCGGTAAAAACAACTTATACTGTCAGTGACGCCTATCGCGAAAGCATCTATTATGAAAGACTCTCGGCTCTTGATCTGACGGGTGACGAGCGTCGTGATATCGTTAATGTAGCGATGACCCAACTCGGATATCACGAAGGAAACAGCGCATCCGAGCTTGGAGGCGGAAATTGGAACGGGACAGGAAATTGTGTTGAGTATAATTACGGAAATAAATCTGTTTACAGCAACGGAGGAACATACAGCTATGCTTGGTGCGCCTCATTCGTGACTTGGTGCGCCCGTCAGGCAGGAATATCGACGTCAACTGTTATAAACTCCGTAAGCTGTGATAATTTCGTTTCTAATTTCAAATCAAGATCGCAGTACAAGACAAGATCCTCGGGATATAAGCCTATCGCGGGAGATCTTATATTTTTCCTTTCAAGCGATTCTAACAGAACATATGCCTCACACGTCGGAATAGTCGTCGGAACCGACTCTTCAGGTGTATATACTATTGAAGGGAATACGACTCGCGGATTTGTGAATTACAGGAGATATTCTTTAAATTCGACATACATAGTAGGATACGGAATTCCTGCTTATGCGGGTACAAGCGGAAAATACGAAGATTTTTCTTTCCATTCGGGATATATAGAGCCAGGTATATACGCTGTTAACAGTAGTTCAGGCATACTTAATTTGAGGTCCGGGCCATCAACATCGTATTCTTCCTTGACAACTATCCCCTCAGGAACGTTATTGGCGATCTCTGAGGCGTCTGGTGATTGGGGACGGGTCGTTTATAAAGGGAAAAGCGGTTGGATCTCTCTTAATTATGTGGAACCTTCGCAAATAACAGTAAGCTACAACGCCAACGGAGGAGAAAGCGCGCCAGCTTCTACTGTAAACAAGAGCCTGAAAGCTGTCACTCTCAGTAGTGATATACCATCTCGCGAAGGATATACTTTTCTCGGTTGGGCTAAAAAATCAAATTCCTCGACAGTAGACTATTTGCCGGGGGATATTTATGTTGATATATCAGATATAACGCTTTACGCCATTTGGGAGAGAACACAATACACCGTTGAATTTCTTGACTATGACGGGAGAGTCATAAGTCAAAAAATATACTATTATGGAGATGAGACAGAGATCCCTGACGATCCCCAAAAAGAATCTGACGGAAAGTACGAATACAGTTTTTTTGGTTGGGACCGCGAAATAGTTAACAGAGTAACCGCCGATATCAGCTATAAAGCCGTATACGTTGCGCTTCCCGTCGAAGAGGAGGAGGACAAGCCAAACGATACGGAACATCTTGAGTCGGAGAAAACGGATACGGAAACACAGGCACCCGAAACCGATACACGCGAAGAAACGTATACTGAAGCTGTTTTACGATCAGAAACTTTGAAAGAAGAAAATCTTACGTTGAACGAATCGTCCTGTGCCCAAACAGGAATTGAAGCTGTCGTTTCATCGCTTCTTCTTGTCTTTGTCACTGTGTGCTTTGCAGTGCTTGATAAAAAGAAATAAAAACAAAAAAGAGGCAAGCTACTATTAGTTTGCCTCTGATTTGTTTTGCGTTTTTTGCTCAGAATTTTTTGAAATATATTTCACCTGTATCAGCAAGGTTCTTTTTTATGATGGGAGCGAAAGAATTTCCGGCTACAACGATATGTTCCACGAGATTGATGTCGATCTGATTGCAACAATAACGCAGTTGAGACGTGAATTCAATATCCGCGCCCGAAGGTACTGCGAGCCCCGTGGGGTGATTGTGGGCTATAACTATTCCGACCGCATCTTCCTTTATAGCTGTACTTACTATATTTTTTACCAATGCGGGATTTGAATTTACAGAGCCTTCGCAAATAAGCTTACAATTTGTCATTTCGTTTTTGCCGTTGAACGTTAAAACGTAAGCTTTTTCATTAGTGGTCCCCATGAAAAGATTAACGAGGAATTTTCCGACTTTATCGATCGTATCATATTGCTCTCCGATCTTTAATTCGGAAGATGCATAGTACTTTGATACAGCCGCGATCAATTTCAAAAAGATAGCTGTATTTTCACCGACACCATCTACTGAAACGAGATCCTCGTGCTTTGCGTCAAGAATACCTTTGACTGAACCGAAACGGTCTATAAGTCGGTGACCGTGCTCATTGGTGTCTATTCTTGGGATAGAGTAAAAAAGTAAAAATTCCAGAATTTGATGTGGGGCAAAGCCCTCAAGACTGAAGTCGTTATTGATGAAACGTATTTTTACCCGATTTCTGTGATTTTCATGAGGGTTTTTGTTAGTCATAATTATTTGTGATATAATTTTTTAGTTTGATATTGCGGTTCGCATGTAAGATTTACGCCGAGTTTGCTGAAAACTCCGCTGTCCACCTGCGAAAGAATTACTGTTGAATGAGCCTCACAGCCTTTTAGCTTAGGGAGTTGCTCGAGCGCAAGCTTTGCTCTTTCGTCTGTCAGCGCACAGATTGAAAGCGCGATAAGGATCTCGTCCGTGTGCAAACGGGGATTGTGATTGCCCATATTGTTAACTTTAAGTTTTTGAATAGGTTCAATTATTGACGGGGAAATAAGATCGTATTTATCATCTATATTTCCTAGTACCTTGAGTACGTTAAGGAGTGCCGCGGCTGAAGCGCCGAGAAGATTTGACGTCTTTCCCTCAACGATACGACCGTCATTTGTTTCAATAGCGAGAGAAGGAGTTCCCGAATCTTTAGCTTTTTTAAGAGCAGCCTTAACCACGGGGCGTATTTCGGGAGAGATCTCAAGGGAGTTCATAAGAAGTTCAAGCTTCATTATCTCCGATTGCTCACTCATACCTTTTCTTACAGCACATAGCGCAGAATAATAGCGTCTTACTATCTCCTGCTTTGACGCGTCGCATACTGCGTCATTATCTGTTATGCAGTATCCTGCCATATTTACGCCCATATCAGTAGGGCTCTCGTAAGGGCTCTTACCGTATATCTGCGTGAACATAGCTTTAAGTACCGGAAAGATCTCTATGTCACGGTTGTAATTAACCGCCGTTTCGTTATAAGCCGCTAAATGATAAGGATCTATCATATTAAGGTCGTTAAGATCGGCGGTTGCTGCCTCATACGCAAGATTTACAGGGTGCTTTAACGGAAGGTTCCATACGGGGAAGGTCTCAAATTTTGCATACCCAGCATTGACGCCTCTTTGATGCTCGTGGTAAAGCTGGGATAGGCATATCTCCATTTTTCCGCTTCCTGGCCCCGGCGCGGTTACGACTACAAGAGAACGCGTTGTTTCTATATATTGATTTTTTCCAAACCCGTCCTCACTGATTATTTTAGCAACATTTGAAGGATAATCCGCGATGGGGTAATGACGGAAGACCTTTATGCCGAGCGCTTTAAGCTTTTTTTCAAAAAGCTTTGCGGCGGGCTGTCCCGAAAACATTGTAACCACAACGCTTCCGACATAAAGACCGATCTCTCGGAAAGCGTCGATAAGACGCATTACCTCTTGATCGTAGGTAATGCCTGAATCTCCACGACGCTTGTTCTGCTCAATGGCGTTTGCAGAGATCGCAATGATTATTTCAGCGTCATCTTTCATCTCAAACAGCATTTTGACTTTGCTATCCGGTTGAAATCCCGGAAGAACTCTAGCCGCGTGGAAATCGTCAAAAAGCTTTCCTCCGAATTCAAGATAAAGCTTTCCGCCTATAGAGTTGATTCGGTCTCTGATGTTCTGAGTCTGAAGTTTTATATACTTATCGTTGTCAAAGCCGATTTTTAACATGATAAATTTCTTTCTTGTCAGTTTGTATAATTGTCAAAATATCCTTGGATCCAAACGATGGGAGTACCCTTATCTCCGGAGCCAGAGGTGAGGTCGCAAAGAGAACCGATAAGGTCTGTAAGACGTCTTGGAGTCGTTCCTTGAGACACCATCTGACCTACAAGGTCTGAATCCTTGTTGCGGATATAGTTTGAAATAGCTGCCTTCAGCTCGTCGCCCTTAAGATCCGCGAAATCGTTGTCTGCGAGGTATTTGAGCTTGACTTCGTTAGGCTGACCGACAAGTCCCGAAGTGAAAGCGGGGGATACGACCGGGTCAGCAAGCTCCCATATTTTTCCGACGGGATCCTTAAACGCGCCGTCACCGTAGATCATAACCTCAACATGTTTACCTGTAGCGTCCGCAATTATTTTCTGGATCTCATCTACAACGGGCTGACCGTCGCGAGGGAAAAGCTTTACCGTATCCTCTGTTGCCTTGTTGCTTCCGAGAAGTCCGTAATTTTCGTTGTAACCGCTTCCGTCAACAGATTCTGTGAGTATCTCGTCGATTCCATAAACGGTTTCCGCGCCTGCTGCCTTAAGAAGACGTTTTGTGCGAGCACGGGTATGAATATCGCAGTTGAGGACATTCTTCGTGTATTTAAGGATCGTGCGGCAGTCATTTGCGAGAATCACCTCAGCATCGCATCCGCAGTCGATTATGAGCTGCTTATAATAGTCGATATAGTCAACACCCGTGAACGTATGCTTGATATAGCCGAATTTTTCTCTCCAATCAGCCTCTGTGAGCACATCTGTCCAAGGGTTTACCCCTGCTGCGTCAAGAAGATCGAGGTCAACAAGGTGGTTTCCTACTTCGTCCGAGGGGTAGCTGAGCATAATGTATATTTTCTTTGCGCCCATAGCGATTCCCTTAAGGCAAATGGAAAAACGGTTGCGGCTGAGGATCGGGAAAATTACTCCGATCTCTCCCGAGGGGAATTTTGATCTGATATCCGATGCGATCTGCTCGGTTGTTGCGTAGTTACCCTGAGCGCGGGCAACGACAGCTTCGGTCACAGCGACGACATCACGGTCTCTGATCTCAATGTTTTCCGATTTTGCGGCATCGAGCACGCTTTCGGCAACAATTTTCGCGATGTTGTCCCCGCTGCGGATTATGGGGGCACGCACACCCCTTGAAACGGTTCCGATAAGTCTTTCCATAGGTTTACCTCCAAAAATATATGAACAAAAATTATCAACACTAAAATATTATAAAACATATTTTTTCATTCGTCAAGAGAGTTTTATATATTTTTTTGAGCTTTTTTATAAATTATTATAATAAAACAATTTATTTAACAAAATATTTCAAAAACTGTTGCAAAACGGATCGAAATATTGTATAATTTACTATGTATAACTTTGTTTATCGGAGGACGAAATGTTTAAAAAGATAAAAGGTGTGTTCAGCAGTGACATAGGCATCGATCTCGGCACAGCGACTGTTTTGGTATATGTCAAGGGAAAAGGGATCGTGCTTCGTGAGCCTTCGGTCGTAGCGATCGATCAGTCAACTGATAAAATACTTAAGGTGGGACGCGAGGCTCAGCAAATGCTTGGACGCACACCCGGAAATATAACGGCTATCCGTCCTCTTCGGGAAGGAGTTATAAGCCAATATGAAGTTACGCTTAAAATGCTTCAGTATTTTATACGCAGAGCTTGCGGAAATATGTTCTTCAAGCCGAGAGTTATGATCTGTGTTCCGACAGGAATCACTGAGGTCGAGGAAAGAGCCGTTGTTGACGCCGCGAACCAAGCGGGAGCGCGTCAGACTCATCTTATTGAAGAGCCACTCGCAGCGGCTATCGGAGCTGGTCTTGACGTATCGGGACCCACAGGTAGAATGGTGGTTGATATCGGTGGCGGAACTACGGATATAGCGGTAATATCGCTCGGAGGCATAGTTGTTTCCGAATCTATTAAGGTGGCGGGCGATAAGATGGACGAATCTATTATGCGTTACGTTCGCAGAAAATATAATATGCTTATAGGAGAACGTACTGCCGAGCGCATAAAAATTACGGTTGGCGCAGTATATTCTCACAAAACTCCCAAGACTATGAAAGTAAAGGGAAGGGATCTCTATGAGGGACTTCCAAAGGAGATCGAGATAAGCTCGACCGAGATGCTTGAGGCTCTCGTAGAGCCGATAACGGCAATTCTTGACGGGGTCTGCTCCGTTATAGAAAAAACGCCCCCAGAGCTTGTCGGCGACATAATTCAGAACGGTATTGTAATGACGGGCGGCGGAAGCCTTATATATGGCTTCGATAAGCTTATAACCGAGGTTACAAATATTAAGACCCGCGTGGCGGAAGATCCGATTTCCTGCGTAGCAATCGGAACCGGTGAATCGCTTGAGCATCTTTCCTCGATTCCAGAGGGCGCGGTGAATTTTTCAAAATACCATAATTGATAACTTGTTTTGGAGGTTTTGATGAAATACATTATAGAAGGAAGAAAGCCAGAGCAAATATTCAGATTTTTTGAGGAGATCTCAGCTATTCCTCACGGTTCGGGAAACGAAAAGGAGATTGCGGATTATCTTGAAAAATTCGCTAAGGAAAGAGGTCTTTTCTTTATTCACGACGAAATACACAATATATTTATAAGAAAGCCCGCTACAAATGGACGAGAGAATGAGCCGCCCTTGCTGTTTCAAGCGCATACCGATATGGTTTGTGAGAAGAACGCGGATACGATTCACGATTTCATGACAGACCCGCTTGAGCTTTATCTTGACGGTAAATATCTTCGCGCAAGGGGAACTACACTCGGCGCGGATGACGGCATAGGTGTGACTATTATGCTCGCGCTTCTTGACGGAGCCGTAGAATCTCATCCTGAGATAGAGTGCCTTTTTACGGTGTCCGAGGAAACGGGAATGGACGGTGTCAACGGGTTTGATTTTTCTGTCGTAAAATCAAGAAAAATGATAAACCTTGATTCAGAGTCTATCGATCATGCTGTTGCAGGATGCGCGGGCGGTGTCAGAAACAATCTTATAATAGATATAAAAAAAGAGCCTGTGACGGCGGGGGCGGCTCTGAAAATAGTTCTAGGCGGACTTGCGGGTGGACATTCGGGCGAAAATATCGCGGACGGACGCGCTAACGCAAACAAGCTTATGGGGCGTGTACTTCTTGCGATTTCAAATATAGATCATAGACTGGTTTCACTTAACGGAGGCGGAAAATCAAACGCCATCCCCAGAGAAGCAACTGCTGTGATAATAACAGAAAAACCCGACGAAGTATCGTGTTGCATAAAAAAACTTGCCGCTGATATTGCGTTTGAGCTTTCGAGTGAAGATAAGTCCTTTTTCCTAACTTGCGAAAAGACAGAGCTCCCAAATGAGTCGTTTGACAAGGCTACTACTGAGGTCGCTGTAAGACTTCTCGGCGTCGTTGACAACGGAGTTTTTGAGATGAGCAAGAAAACGGAAGGGTTCGTTGAGTTTTCGAGAAATCTCGGAGTTATCACGACTGACGAGGATAAGCTCACATACACTTTTTTTGCCCGTTCGGGTATCGAGGCTCAGCTTGACTCGTCAAACAAAGAGCTTGAAGCTCTCGCAAAGCTTTGCGGCGCCACAGTAGAATGTTCTGAAAGATATGGGGGCTGGGCATTTGCTCCCTCGTCACCAATCAGGGATGATTATATGGCTGCGTACAAAAAAGTCACGGGGAAAGATCTTGTCGTTATACAAATACACGCAGGTCTTGAGTGCGGCATAATAAAGGCGAAGATACCAGATATGGATATCATTTCGGTAGGTCCCAACGCGTTCGGGATCCACTCGCCCGACGAGGCTCTGGATCTTGATTCGGTCGAGGTTCTTGCGTCTGTTATTGAGGAGATCCTTTCTTAAGATCACATAAATTCGTTTAACTTATATCCGTCTTTGAATACTATAAGTCGTCGTTCGGTGATCCGGGCGGCGGCTTTATTTATTGTGTTTATGTGTACTGCAAGGCAGTTGTCGGTCATTGTTGGTAAGATTGACCTTAAAGAGGAAAGATCCAGTTCGTTTGGATATGCCTTTGTTGTAAGTCTTAATATAATGTAGTTGTTTTTTGAAAGCGAAAGACGTTCGCCCAAAAGAGTTACGCATTTTCTTCCTCTGCCAAGATCGAGTTGATTCACTTTTATAAAAGGAGGATACAGGGCAACAAACGCGTGGATCAGATCATCTGATGAGCAGGGGAGATCTATCTGCCTGTGGCTGCCCTCAATATCAAGATAAAGAGATGGCGAATCCTCGGATTTTTCAACGGCTGTGAGTATTTTCGCTTCAGGTGTTCGAAGGGCAATTGCAGAAACGCACTCTTTAGCAAGGATCTCGGAATTTTCTGGGGAATGAACGACCGCAATATCAGCTTTTGATCTCTTTATAATATCAACGGCGTTTTCATAATTTGACGACATAAAAATATATCCAATATGATTTGCGGTATCCGAACAGAATTTTATGAATTTTTGATCGTTTGAAATTATTATTACCATTTTTTCGTACAGTTCTTTTGATTTTTTATATTGTATCACTTCTTTGACGACAAGTCAATTAAAATTTTCCGTTTTTTTCTAAAGATTTCGTCTTAAAAAGAACTAAACTATTGACAATTTTGAAAAAATATTGTATAATCTATATAATAATTCAATAAAATGCCAAAAATATTGGCGTTTTGCTGAATACATAAATTAAAATATAAGGAGGTGCTGAATGGGATATCTTATAGGTGCCATTATTGGAATCGTCGTCGGTGCCGTTATCGGAGTGTTTGTCGGTATCGTTTCTCGCAAGAAAGTAGCCGAAAAGGCAATAGGTTCTGCTGAGGTCCACGCCAAGAAGTTGGTTGAGGACGGCGAAAAGCAGGCTGAAACTCTGAAAAAAGAGGCTTTGCTTGAAGCTAAAGAGGATATACTCCGCCAACGCAATGAGGCTGACCGAGAGATCAAGGAGCGTCGCTCCGAGGTCACAAGAATGGAACGAAGACTTGCTCAAAAGGAAGAAACACTTGACAAGAAAACCGAGCAGCTTGAACGCAAGAACGAGCAGCTTGACAAGAGTATTCACGAAACAGAGCTTGAGCGCGCCGAGATAGACAAGGTCTTAAGACAACATCTTAAAACACTTGAGGAAATTTCGGGTATCAGCGTTGACGACGCTAAAGCGCAGCTCTTTGAGCGAGTTGAGTCCGAGACCAAGTATGAGCTTGCTCAGAGAATGATCGAACTTGAAAATGAATTCAAAGAGGAAGCGGACACCAAAGCGAGAAATATTATTTCTCTGGCTATTCAGCGTTCTGCTGCCGATCAGGTCGTGGAATCTACTATCTCGGTTGTAAATCTTCCGAGTGAGGAAATGAAGGGACGTATAATCGGACGAGAGGGGCGCAACATTCAGAAGCTCGAGACCCTCACGGGAGTTGAGCTTATCATTGATGATACCCCCGAGGCGATAACTCTTTCGGGATTTGATCCCGTAAGACGCGAGATCGCAAGACTCGCTCTTGAAAAGCTTATCGCTGACGGACGCATTCATCCGGCAAGAATTGAGGAAATGGTAGACAAGGCGACACATGAAGTGGAAGCCGCTATCAAACAGGCAGGTGAGCGAGCAACCTTTGAGGTTGGCGTTCACGGTATCAATACCGAGCTTGTAAGATTACTCGGAAGGCTACGGTACAGACAGAGCTACGGTCAGAACGTGCTCAAGCATTCGGTAGAGGTCGCATTCCTTGCGGGAATAATGGCTGACGAGCTTGGACTTGACAGTACGCTCGCAAGACGCGCGGGCTTGCTTCACGACATTGGTAAAGCATTCCCACACGACGTTGAAGGCTCACACGTTGAGATCGGTGTAAACGCCGCTAAGAAATATAAGGAAAGCCGCGAGGTCGTACACGCTATCGAGGCTCATCACAATGACGTTGAACCCAAGACAATTATCGCAATTCTCGTTCAGGCGGCAGACGCTATATCCGCGGCAAGACCCGGTGCCAGACGAGAAGATCTTGAAAACTACATCAAGCGACTTGAAAAGCTTGAGGAGATCGCAGTCAGCTTTGACGGCGTTGAAAAAGCGTTCGCTATTCAGGCGGGACGTGAGCTTCGCGTAATGGTGAAGCCTGAGGACGTTAACGATGACGCGATGAAATTTATTGCACGAGACATGGCTCAGAAGATCAAGAACGAGGTCAAGTACCCCGGTCAGATCAAGATAAACGTTATCAGAGAGAGCCGTGCCGTCGATTATGCAAAATAATCGAAGCTCGTATATTCCTAACCCGTCGTACGACGTGATGATATAGATAACATAAAATCACGATGGTATCAATTGCGGCTCTGCCGTTTAGACTATAAAGAATAGAAGAGTAGGGGCTGACGCAAATGCGTCAGCCCCGATTTCTGTTTGTTGAGAAAGGTTTTGTAAAGAATTAATACTCATTTAGTATATCCTTGATTCTCTCAATTACCTCGTCCGTGCGGAGGCGGTCGGCGGCGTACTGACGGCGAAGCAGGGAATCAGGGATGAAAGTATCGTACTTCTCAAAAAGCGGCACCTCTCCCGACGCGACAAGAGCTTCCGTGTCAATTCCATCGCGCTCGATTTTGTCCGCAAGTCCTTTTATGAACTCATAATCTGATGCGTGCTCCATTTTGAAGGTCATATAACAGCAGCCGTCAAACTCAAGTCCCGTTATTTTATATTTTCCGGCGTTGCCCCCGATATATTTGCGGAGCGTTCTGAACGAGCGCGTTCCGAGCCACGGGAAAAGACACCATGTATATCCTCCGAGGCATACCATAGAATGCTCAAGCATTCCGCTGTTTCTTGCGGCGTTTCTCGCTTCATCAAGTCGTCGCATAGCGTTGGGTTTAAGATAAGGATAAACTGTATCCTCCATCAGTACCTGCTTCATTCTGAGGAGTATTTTCGTGTCGATCTCACCGTAGTCGCCCGGCCACGAGATCTCCATTTTTCCTTCAACTGCTTTGACGTATATAAGCTTGCGCTTTATATCAAGCTCCTCTACCTCCCAAACCTTTCCCGCAAGCGCGAACCTGTCACCAACAGGGGGCGGTGTAGTTATAGTTCCTATTTCATCGGAGCCGCAACGTACGGTGAAGTCCTCCGTGTCCTTAAATACGGCGTAAAACTTAAAGCTTCCGAGTAAACGCTCGCCCGCAAGACCGATAATAAGACCTTTTTCCTCGGTCATTTCGAGAAAATCGTTCTGAACCATAGAAACGATAAGCGTGCGGAGATCCTCGCGAGTTATCTCGGTAAAAGGAGGCATCGCGAGTATTATCTCGGCAAGGCGCTTCGGTGTCATCTCACCTGAGGCAGCGAGAGTGCTGAGTATCTGATGGAAAAGCAGGCTGAAGGGCATTTTCTTGCGCTTTGGAGGCTCGATGTAGCGTTCCTCAATATAAAGCTGTATTATGGCTATAGCGCGAAGTAGCTCCCATGGAATTATCTGAGGCAGAGGAGCATTCGGAAGCGCTTCCTCCTCGCGCATTACCATCATCATCTCTGGCGGGTCTCCCCTACGTCCCGAGCGTCCGAGTCTTTGCAAAAAGCTTGAAACGGAGCAGGGCGCGCCTATATGTCCTATGCGTTCGAGCTTGCCTATGTCAATACCAAGCTCCATCGTGACCGTCGCGCAGGTGACAGCGCGTATTTCCTCATCTTTCATTTTAGCCTCGGCTTCCTCCCGCAAAGACGCGGAGAGATTTCCGTGGTGAATGAGGAAAATGTCGGGCTCTTTTCTTGCCTTCGCTATCTGACGAAGGGTTGCTGTGAGGTATTCCGTTTCCTCTCTTGAATTTGAGAAAATGAGGGCCTTTTTGCTCTTGACGCAGTCGTACATATATTCATATCCCGCGTCGATCTCGGCGGCAGGTTGCTTCGGCAGCTTGAATTTTATTTCCTCCGTCGCATCCTGAATGGGGTTAAGATTTTGAATGTAAAAATGCTCAAGTCCGAGTCGCCAATGAATTTTTTCTACGGGAATCTTCGGGATATCCACCATGGAGGCGTTTCCGCCCGATAGCCAATCAGCGGCTTTTACGGGATCGCCGAGCGTTGCCGAAAGACCTATTCTTCGCGCGCGTCTGCCTATAAGTCTGTCAATACGGGAGAGCTGACAGATTATCTGATTTCCTCTGTCGGATGCCGTGAGCGTATGAATTTCGTCGATTATTATGAAACGAAGGTCTGAGAAAAGTCTTATTATGTCATTTGAGCGGTTAATAAGAAGACTTTCAAGCGATTCGGGAGTTATTTGAAGTATTCCTTTCGGGTCTTCAAGGAGCTTTTTTTTGTGCGATCGCGCGACGTCTCCGTGCCAATGAGTGACCTTGATACCGGTTTCGTCAAGCAGACCGTCGATGCGCAAAAACTGGTCGTTTATGAGGGATTTCAGAGGCGCGATATAGAGAACTCCGACGCTCTGCGGCATATCGCGGCAAAGCTCGGCAAGTATCGGAAAAAACGCCGCCTCGGTCTTACCGCTTGCGGTCGATGACGTAAGAAGCAGATCGTTATTCGTTTCGAATATCGTTTTTGCCGCCTCTATCTGAACGTCGCGAAGGCTGTCCCACGAGTGACTGTAAATATATTCTCGGATAAAGTCGGGAAATTTCAGAAAAATTCTGTCGGCTTCTGTCATATTGACTCCTTTTTATATGTCTATGTCGTTCGGGTCGAAATCCGCCTTTTTCGGCGGCGCTGTCTGTACGGGGACAGGTTCTTCTGTGTCAGGTTCAGTCTTAAGTGTTACAGCGGTTCCCGCGATGTCGGAAAAACAGACGTTTTCATTCTGCATTAAAATATTAAGCACAGTCATATAATCACGTATCATCTCACGCGGGGTTATCATAGCGTCGGCTCCAGCCCTGGACAGACAAATTTTAAGAAATTCGACCATCTCCTCCTGCGAGATACGCGGTGTCCAAGAATAATTTTGACCATGGAGCTTCGTAATTCTTACGATAAGCGCGAAAAGCTCATCATCGGTAAGACGTCGGAGTCTTATAACAGGACCTATGAGGTTTTTGAACCCTTCTGCTTCAAAACGACTGTCGCAAAGTCTTGAGCGCAGTGCTTCATAGCCGAAAAGTCCCCGTCTTGTGTCCTCTAAGAATTGCGGAGTTCCGCCGAAGATTATCTCAAGTCCCGGAGCGCGTCCTTGAAGGGTGTCGTTGAACATTGAAAGTATTTTTTCGTAATTGTTTTCGCGGCTGACTCGGTGAGTTATTTTGTAGAGATTCACGCACTCATCAATAAACACGACGAGTCCGCGGTATCCCATACGCTTAACGAGAGTTGCCCAAAGTTTCAGAAAATCGTACCAGTTTTCGTCGTCGATAATGACTGAAACAGAGAAGCCGAGGTCGCGTCTCGCCTCTGTCTTGGTTGAAAACTCTCCGCGAAGCCAACGGATACAGGCGCTCTTCTTTTCTTCGTCGCCACTCGTGTAAGCTGAATAATATTCGGATATAACTCGGGCGAAATCAAAGCCTCCTACAAGATCCTCGACCTCTCGAATCTCCCCGTAAATGCGAGAATTAAGCTCATGGATAAATGCTTCGCTTTCGGGCTCGTAACCCTGTCCCGCTATCTTTGATTGAATATCACTTATCCAACGCGCGATTATTTTAGGCAGCGCGCCTCCGTCGGGAGAGGCTTTTGACGCGAGATTTTTCATAAGCTCACGATAAGTTGCGACTCCGCTTCCTCCCGTACCGTAAAGTCTTCTCTCAGGAGAGAGATCAGCATCGGCGGTTATAAATCCGCGCTCAAGAGCGTAGCCTCGTATGAGCTGGATAAGAAAGCTCTTTCCGCTTCCGTAACGTCCTATAAGAAAGCGCATAGCTCCGCCGCCGTCGTTGACAAGCTCGAGGTCGGAGAGTATCGCGGATATTTCGTCCGCACGTCCTATCGCTATATATGGCGCGCCGCTTCTCGGTACAACACCCGCGGAAACGGATGCGAGAAGGGAAGACAGGACACGTTTAGGTATTTTCTTTATATTTTCGTCTGTCATTTTTCAAAAATCTCCCTGTAATCTTCAATTATGGTGTATCCAAAGCCGCAGTCCTCGAGGATAATGTCGCCAAAAACATCCGCGGCGGCATCATTTATTGAGTCGGCAATCGCATCGGACATCATGGAAAGCTTTTTGGCTATCTCTTTTTGCAACGTAAAGTTTTCGTGCATCGCGGCTTCTATAAATTCGTATTTTTCTTTGAGTATCTCTTTTAATTGACTTACCTCGTCCGTGTTTTCAACAGAAATATCGGAGCAGCTTTCGATAACTTGAGGCGCTTCATATTCCGGATATCCTGACTCTTTTTCCTCGAAAGCATCTTCAAGCATCGCTGTAGTGTTCCAAGAGCTTTCCTCGATAAACTCGGCGTTCTTTAGCGAAAACTCCGTTTTCGGAGGCTCGTATAGCTTGTCGTATTCCTCGAGGGGGCGTTCTTTTTCGGTGCGGGTATGGCGAATTACGGGCAACTCGCGCGAGAAATAGGCGTCAAGCGCCCCGGTTATTTCTTTTGAAAGACCAAACACGCTGAGTCTTGATTTTACGCCGAGATGCGCTCGTATTTTGTTTTCCGAATATTTTACTATGTCGGCAATAATAAAGCGCAGCTCGTGAGAGCTTGAAAACGAGCAAAACTCGATTTCGATACGGCGTTTGATATCAGAGGCGCAAAGCGCGCCGGGATATGCATCGCGGGTTATAAAATTGTTTTCAAGAGTCGCGCCCGTGATGAGCTTCGTTCCGTCACTTGAGATATTAATGGAGTGAGAAAGCGCGCCCGTTATATGCTTGTCGTAAACTTGAATAGCATCGCCGACTGCAAATTTACTCTTTTTATAGTCGTAAGCCGAGCAGTAACGTATAAGCAGTTTCGCGTAAGAATCCGTTGCTCCAACACCTTTAAAATAAGCGTAAAACTCTTTTAGGGTAGAAGCGTCAGCCAAGGCAGGATGTGCGTTTGTCGGAGGGGGTAGTTGGTGAAGTATCGAATAATCGCATATCCAATCTCCAAGAAGACGGTCAAGCTTCGGATAAGACTTCCTGTAGTGCTTGTGTATTTCGCAAAGAAGATCCTGACCTTCCTTGACATCGGAGATATCTCCGAGATTGATCGTTTCATATATCAAAAGCAGAATATAGCTGTAATCACATTCTGGAAAGCAGCCGCGCTTGACGGAATCCCTGAAATACAGATACCACGAAAGCTGAGCGCTGTTTAATTGAACGTATTGAGGAACGTAGGAAAAATACGGAACATGAGGGCAAGGGGGAGCGCTCATATTTTTGTATCTTATGGCGTCCTTTTTGAAGTCCTCATAATAATTATAGCTGTTTTTCCATTTGTATATTTTAACCTTGCTGATGAGAGGCGATACCGGAGAATATTCAAGCTCGGGTTTCTGAGATTCTGTGGGGGCAACGGGAGCCGCGACTTTGACTAAACCTGTGAGATTAAGCCTTGATTCGCCATTCGGTCTTTCGGTCGCATCTGATATTATATCAACCGCGCTTACGTCCGGCACGCTCCGTACGTGAGTCGGAAAATTACGCGGCTTTTGTGTTTTAGGTATAAGTTTTTCAATAGCCCAAAAATCGTTTTTCGCGTCGATTTTTCTGTCTTGCAAACCTCTCACCCGCCTTTCTTCTGTAAATAAATATTATATCACAAAAAACTTCATTTGTCAATCTTTGTAATGCGGTAAATATTATCGTGTGAATTTGAATTTATAAAGTAAATTCATCATCAAAGAAAGGTTTTGCTATGAAATTTACCCATCAAAATACTGTTATTTATGTTATTTATGTGTATTTGAGGTGAAATGTTTCTTCTTTTCCTTGAAAGTATAAAAGAAATATGTTATAATTATAATAATATGATTTTATTGAGGTATTTTTTGATGAAATTAAGATTGACTGTATTACTTCTCTCTGTGTTGATGTTGTTCACCACGGTGCTTTCGTCGTGTGGAACGTATGATGACGGATCTTCGGCAACCACACCGCAGACAACAACGACACCTAAGGTCGGTTTTGTTGATCCCAATTATCCTTTAATGGATCTTATGGCAGAGGATCTGACGAAGTATGTAAACATTCCCGATCTTTCTGATCTGAAAATAGAATATAGCGTTTACGTTGATGACGAGACCCTTGAAAAGAAGCTTTCCGAGCTTGCTAAAAAGAATTCTTATTATATAGCTGAGCCCTCAAGAGAAACGCTTGAAGGAGATACGCTATGTGTTAAATACGTAGGAAGAATAGACGGTGTTGCTTTTTCGGGAGGAAGCGCGGAAACCGCTTTTGTTTCTCTTACCGAAAACAATGGCTATATTGATGGCTTTGCTAAGGATCTTTACGGAATAGCTCCCGGAACTACGGTATATACGACCGTAAAATTTCCCGATGATTACGGGGTCAAGGAGGTAAACGGCAAGGAGGCTGTGTTTGAAATTACGGTTAAGGACATTGTCGGAGAGTACGGTTTTACCGATGAAACAATCTCCGAGTACAGCGCGGGCACATATACTTCTTACGAATCCTTCAAGGAAGAATACAGAAATAATCTTATCGTTGAAAACTTAAAAGCGTACGAGAATGAGATATATGATATCGCGCTTGATACTCTTGAAAGCGCCGCTACTGTCATAACTCTTCCAAAAGCTCACGTTGACAGTTATTTTAATATTTATTATAATGACGAGCGTGCTTATTATGAAGCGTATGCGGATCAATTCAGGGACACCTACAATATAGCGAGCTTTGAGGCTTATCGCAAATTCTTTGGAATAACCGACGAATGGCTGAAGGGAAGCGCGGAGGTGTCTGTTGCCGAGGACCTTGTTCTTGTTTCCGCGGCAAAAGCATTGGGACTTGAATTTACGAAGGATGAATACGATGACCTTATAGAGTCGCTGGCTGAAAATTGGGGATTTGATTCTGTTGAGCTTTTCGTTTCTTATTACGGAAAAGAATATCTTAAGCTTTGCGTGATTAAAGATCAAGCGGTCAAGGCATTTATAGCTACTGCTACAGTTGATTCGGATTACGACGAATATAAGCATCTTTTAGGCGAGGAAAATTAAAATGTTCGGATACGTAAGACCGTATATTCCCGAGCTTCGAGTGAGGGATAACGAATATTTTAGAGCAATATACTGCGGACTTTGCCGCTCTCTCGGGAAATGCACGGGAACGGTGTCCCGTATGACGCTCAATTACGATTTCGTCTTTGCCGCGTTGCTCAGACTCGCGGCAACGGGAGAAACTACTGAAATTTCTGCTAAACGCTGTATAGCTCATCCAATAAAAAAGCGTCCAATGGCAACGCCATGCGTAGAACTCGATTTTTGCGCACGCATAGGAATTCTTCTTTCTTTTCATAAAATCACCGATGATATTACCGACGAGCGAGGATCCAGGCGTTTTCGCGCAAAATTTCTTAAAGCTCTTATGAAGGGAATGAGAAAACGCGCTAAAAAGGAGCTTGTTGAAGGAGATAAAATAATTTCCTACGGACTTGCTCTTATGTCAGATATGGAAAAAACCAAGATACCGTCTGTTGATTCGTTTGCTGATGAATTCGGCAAGATAATGAGTGCGCTTTTGTCGATAGGACTTAATGGAGCGACGGCAAGAATAATAAAGAAGATCGGATTCCATCTCGGCCGTTGGCTATATATAATAGACGCGGCAGATGATTATTACGATGACATAGAAAAGGGAAGATTCAACCCGTTAGCTATTATGTATGAAGAAAAGCCTCTTGATGAGGCGCAAAAATACAACATTTTCAATGCCTTGTCTGCGGAGCTTATGGAAATATACTCGGCATTCGAGCTTGTTGATAAAGCTGACGGTCAGGACGAGATATTCAATATAATTGATAACATATTGCGCCTCGGTATGCCACACGCGGCAGCGACAGCGCTTGAGCTTGAAAAAGATAATAACGGTAATAAAAAGATAGGAGATAATAATGACTGATCCATATAAGGTTCTCGGCGTTTCTAAAGACGCCTCAGATGACGAGATAAAGAAAGCCTATCGCGAGCTTGCGAGAAAATATCACCCCGACAAGTATCAGGATTCAGATCTTGCCGATCTCGCGAGCGAGAAAATGAAGGAAGTCAATGCGGCTTACGACCAGATACAGGCAGAACGCGCGAACAAGGGCAACACCAAGGCAAATTACGGCTCAGGCGTTAATAATGATAGCGCATCGGGTAAAGACGCTTACAGAAGAGTAAGAAATCTTATAAATAACAGACAGCTTGCCGAGGCGGAATCAATACTTATGGGAATACCTCCTGAGGACCGCGACGCCGAATGGGATTTCCTTTTTGGAACGGCTCTTATGGCAAGAGGGCATTACATTGATGCGCAGAATTATTACGATCGCGCATGCGCAAGAGATCCCGGTAATGCGGAATATGCCAACGCAAGAGAAATGTTAAGACGCCATACTGCAAATTATAACGGCGGTTATACTATGTCAAGAAGCTCCTCCTGCGGTATTTGCGACTGTTGCGCAACGCTTATGTGTATTGACTGTTGTTGCGGTTGCTCGGGAGGCGGTTGTTGATGAAACGCACAGGCAAAAAAATAAAAAGTCTTGCGCTTTGCTCGATGCTGGCGGCACTCGGAGTTGTTGTGCTTCTGCTCGGATCTTTTATTGAGGTGCTTGACCTCAGCGCGGCTATGTTCGCCTCTCTTATAGTGGTGATTGCCGTAATAGAGGCGGGAAAATATTGGCCGTGGCTAACGTATGCGGTTACATCTTTGACAGCGCTTCTTCTTTTACCGTATAAATTACCTGCCGTTATGTATCTTTTGGCGGGATACTATCCGATAATAAAAGAAAAAATAGAGAAGCTTCCGAAACCCATTGCTTGGATCATAAAGCTTTCCTTATTCAACTTGTCTCTCGCACTGGTTTTGCTTGTGCTGAAGCTGTTTTTGCCGGGAGTTTCGATAGAGCTTGTTCCTGGACTTAAAGATATTTACACATATCTCATATATTACGCCTCGGGAAATATTATTTTTATACTTTACGACATTCTTTTGACAAGACTTGTTTCTTTCTATGTTTTTAAGCTGCGAGACCGTCTTGGGATAGGTAACAAAAAATAAAAATCATTCCGACAGAACGGAGAAACGCGTTTTGTCGGAATGATTTTTTATAATTTCAAGAAAAGAGAAAACTCGGTTTATGCTTTAAAATAAATTATATGAAAACAGAACCAATCTTATCTTCGCTTTGTTTTTTTGTTATTTCTTTTTCGGAATATTTTGCTTCTGAACAAAATTACGTTCATTACCGCAAAAAACAGTATAAAAATAATAAGTGTTAGTATTGGCTTCTTAGGAGCTAAGGTTGCTAAGAACATCATCGGAAAACCGAAAACTATGGCAGGAAAGTTCTGATATACCATATTGTCTGATGCGGGCGTTCTGAAATCTCCGTCGATCTCACGTAGAAGTATAACACCCGTACTTGCCGTGCCTGTGAGCATTCCGTACATAGTGAGAAACTGTTCTTCCGCATAGTCGGGGAAAAGAACCTTGGCAACTATTCGGTTGTAAACGTAGGTTATTATCATTCCTACAACACCGAGAATAAGTATTATGCCCCAGTTGTTTTCGAGAACATCAAGTCTGATGGCGGCAATTCCCGCAACTACCATTATGTCAAAGAAGAAGTTGCACGCGCGAGTCATAAGAAAGTTGTTTGTGTATTTTCTTTTCATAATTTTCTTCTTGCGAAGGAAATTTATTATAAGCTTTATAATTGTAGCCGAAAGAACTCCGAGCAAGAAATTGAAGCCGTAAACAACAGATGCCATACCGGGGAAAAGCTTTCCGAGCCCAAACATAATAAGATACGTAACGACGTAAGCGACAAATATGAGAGCAACCTGAACCGTGAATTTATCTATGCTCTCCTGCATGGGAATTTCGTTGTCGGATTCGATCTCGTCTGTATGAAGACTTCCGTCACGTCTTTCGGAAATAACAAGCTTTCCTCGCTTTTTCATTATGTTAAGATGGAGTACGCCTCCAAGGCTTGCGCAAATGAATCCGAGAGCGGCTATCGTAAGACCGAAGCTCTTGCCTCCGACAAAGCCGAAATCCTTTTCATAAATATTTCCGTAGTTAAGCGCCTGCCCCGTACCTTGACCGTAACCGAAGGGAAGCAGAACACCCGCAGCTGAGAAGAAGTCCTTTATAACAAGCGCCGCTATAAGTGTTATGACAAATCCGAATATAGCCTGGATCAGATAAGTTGCTACGGTGGTTATGCCGGTATTGAATATTTCGGTAGATCTTTGCTTTGAGAGTTTTGAATTTGTCGTTTTAAAAGACGAAGCAATAAATCCGAGTGCCAAAGCGTGATACGTAATTATTTCAAGATAAGTATATCCGTTTCCCGCAAAAGCAAGAGTGTTGAACAATGCGACTCCTGTTATTGCTTTATAAATGGCGGCTATGCTAAGAAGAACAAGTCCGCCTATGACCGATGTCGGTATCAACGAATTTCTCAAAAACGGTGTTTTTCGTTTGATGATGTTTCCGAGAAGCAAGCTTCCAAGAAGCGCGGACACGAGTAGTATCCAACCCCAGACACTATAATCCCAAAAATTGTTCATTTTCCGCTCCTTTTGTAATATTTGTATACCTATGATAAATGTGTACGTATTTTAAAGCGTTGAATCTCTTTCCGCCCTTGAGCTGATATATTTTGTTTCCGTAATAAATATTCAGTTTGTTTCTTCCAAGAACCGCGACGGATGATGTTGAATCAAAATCAAACAGAAGAGGGGGATTATCCGTTGTTATCTGAATACGGTCCCCGTAAAGGATTATTTTAGCGTTCTCGGCAATAAGCTGTTTGTTACTGCAGGGGATAACTTCAGAGATCGAAGCTTCATCGTGATACAAAGGTTCTTCTTTGTACGCCGTTACGTCAAGCTTGTTTATATGATCCTTTTGATAATCGTACCAATCGGCAACGAATTTGAAAGGAAAATCAAAATCAATACCGACAAGCTCTTTTTTTGAAGAATAGCGGATCTTTCGGTTGCATTTTTTACATTCGATAATGTCGCCGCAACTTTCAAATTCGGAAAGACCGCAATAAGGACAGACATATACGGCGCGTTCGAGATATTCCGCGCATTTTTTATGACGAAACTCACAGTCCGCAACAGCTTCATCGACGTAAAGCCCTTCTTTTATGATATTGAAAAGCTCTTCGTCAGTCATAGAGGCATATTCCTCGGGCTCTATGACTCTTGAAACATACCCTTTCATTTTTCCTTTGCGGATGACGTCGCTCCATCTCGGCTGAACGCCGTATCCTCCTTCGATCCTGTAAAGCGCGATAGGCATTTTCAGCTTTCTCGCAAGAGGAGCTATAGAGGGGCTCATATATTCAGTTCTGCCGCTGTAGGTTCGGTTTCCTTCGGGGGCAATCGCGATAGTTCCGCCTTCTTTTGAGACCTTTATGCAATTAAGAATTGCTCTTACGTCGGTGGTCTGCTTTTTTATCGGAATAGGAGCAACCAAATATTTTATTACCGATGATATCCATCCGTTTGAGAAAATATCTTCTGTTGCAAGGTAATATACCGGACCTTTAAACGCCATTCCAACGAAGAATTGGTCAAACGGAGTCTGATGATTAAGGAGAATAAGATACGGAGTCTTCTTCTTTTGCTCTTTAAAGCGACTTACGCGCATACCGTATTTGATTCGTGAATACGGAGCTAAGAATATGTAAAGTATGTTTCTGGCAAGGTAGTGCCGGGGCTTTATCCATTTTTTTCTCTTTTTATCATCTTTTTTCATAGATCAGTTTACTTTAAATCTCATTATTTTTTTTGCGGTGTTTCGCTCAAACGGTTCTTTTCTGATTTCTACTTTAAGCATCTTCTTATAAGTAGGAAGATCGCGGTTTATCTTGTCGATCTCTGATTTGATGATAGAATATATTTCCTCATCGCTTTTGCCTTCAAGCAGTTCCATATTGGGAACGCAGATAGCTGTTAAAGCGGGCTCACCTTCAGTTTCACGAACCGTTACAACAGATTCAAGTATGTAAGTAACGGGAACGATATGTTCTTCAAGTTCCTCAGGGAATACGTTCTTTCCGTTCGAGAGAATGATTACGTTTTTCTTACGTCCGGTAATGAAAATATAGCCTTCATCATCAATGTAACCGATGTCACCCGTGCGGAACCAACCGTCGTCTGTAAAAACTTCTTTCGTGGATTCGGGATCTTTGAAATATCCCATCATAACATTGTCACCCTTGACACAGATCTCTCCTGTTTCATCGGATGGATCCTGCTTTTCTATCATAACGCGGCAATTCTTTACGGGCTGTCCTACAGAATGGAAACGAACCTTTCCCGGAGAGTTGACCGCAACTAGAGGAGCACACTCGGTTATTCCGTAGCCCTCAAGCACAGTGATACCGAAAGCATAAAAATCTTTGATTATTTGTGGCGAGAGAGGAGCGCCTCCGCAGACGATGCTCTTGAGATTTCCACCGAAAGCTCCCGTTATCTTGCTAAAAAGTTTATTTCTTATATCTATATGACAGAAGAGCAGCGCTTTGTTTAAGCCCATAAGGAATTTAAGCGTTCCCGTAAGCTTTTTCTTTTTTACCTCGTCCCAAATTCTCTTGTGCATAGTTTCAACGAAAAGCGGAACGAGCATAAGCGCGTTGGGTTTGTATTCTCCCATATTTCGGAGAATGTGCTTAAGGCTGTCGTTGATGAGTATCTCAGCGCCGAGAGACATTATAGCCATCTCACCGCAGGTTATCTCATATGAGTGGTGCGGCGGGAGCGCGGATATAAAAGTATTGTTTTTGTCATAGGACATAGAAAGAACAGCAGCATTTGTTGCGGCTGTAAGGTTTTTATGAGAAAGCATAACTCCTTTTGCCGTTCCTGTTGTTCCTGACGTAAAGAGAAGGGCGGACATTTTATCCATATCGATCTCGTGATCGATAAATTCACGGTTTTCGTCGGATATTGCCTTTTTGCCTATTTCTATGATCTCGTCGATCGTTTTCACACGGTCACAGAATCTAAAATTTTCCCCGGGCTGAAGAGGGATAAAATACTTGACATCCGGCAGTTCTTTTGCGATTTCCTCGATCTTTGTGTTTTGTATTCTTGTATACACTACTGCTTTTGATTCGGATCTGATAATAAAATTCGCCGTTTGTTCAGGAGAAATGTCTCGGTCGATCGGAACTGCGTAACCACCTCCCGTGACTGTTGCCAAATATGTGGCAAAAAATCTCGGATAAACCTCACCGGTTAAAGCAATTCCGCAATCAAGTAAACCAAGCACGGCAAATGCAGTTCCTATAGCATCTACTTCTTCGCGAAGCTTTCCATAGGTATAAGTTTTAAACTCGCTTTTGCTGTCTTCTTTGTAGCGATAAAGAACCTTATTTCCGTATTTTTCGTCATTTCGGTAGACAAGATGTCTGAGATTGTCAATAGCGCTTTGCGGTTCTGCGCCTTTTAGATTATTTATCATTTTCATAAAATACCCACTCCACCTTTCTGTAAAACGCAAAGTTAACAGTGATAACATTGATATTTTACAAATTTTTGGAAGAATTATCAAGTGAATATATGTTAAATCTTGTTAACATATAGTAAATATAATTAATAATTTACTATAAATTAGAAAACTTCTTGACAATTTAAAACATTTAGATTATAATATTACATTATAATTATTATCATTTACCGAAAGGATATAAAAATGGCTAAGAATGAAAAAATGGTTGAGCAGATAACGTCTATGGATGTTGATTTTGCTCAGTGGTATACAGACGTTGTAAAAAAAGCCGAACTTGCCGACTATTCGGGAGTTAAGGGCTGTATGATAATTCGTCCATACGGATACGCTATATGGGAAAATATACAAAAGGAGCTTGACGAGAGATTCAAAGCTCTTGGACATGAGAACGTATATATGCCGATGTTCATTCCCGAAAGCCTTTTGCAAAAGGAAAAGGATCACGTGGAGGGGTTTGCTCCCGAATGTGCTATTGTAACAATAGGAGGTCAGAATAAGCTCTCTGAAAGACTTATCGTCCGTCCTACGTCGGAAACTCTTTTCTGCGATCACTTTAAGGATATAATTCATTCTTACCGCGACCTGCCTAAGCTCTATAATCAGTGGGTAAACGTAGTTCGTTGGGAAAAGACCACTCGTCCTTTCCTGCGTACATCAGAGTTCCTTTGGCAGGAAGGCCATACAATGCATGAGACAGAGGAAGAGGCAAGAGAAGAAACACTTCAGATGCTTAAGGTATATGAAGAATTCTATCTTAACTGCCTTGCTATCCCCGCGATCACGGGTCAGAAAACAGAGAAGGAAAAATTTGCGGGCGCGGTCGAAACATACACTATCGAGCCTATGATGCATAACGGTGTCGCGCTTCAGGGCGGAACAACACACTATTTCGGTGACGGATTCGCAAAGGCGTTTGATATTACGTTTGCGGGCAGAGATAATAAGATATATTATCCCCACCAGACGTCTTGGGGCGTTTCTACTCGTATGATCGGCGCTATCATTATGTCTCACGGTGACGATAACGGTCTTATTCTTCCTCCGAAGGTTGCTCCCATTCAGGTTGTTATCATTCCCGTTGCTCAGCACAAGGAAGGCGTTCTTGAGAAGGCAAACGAGATCAAAGACAGGCTTATTGCCGCGGGATACAGAGTTAAGCTTGATGACAGCGATCAGAGCACAGGTTGGAAGTACAGCCAGTATGAGATGAAGGGTGTTCCCGTTCGTCTTGAGATAGGTCCTCGCGATATCGAGAGCGGAAACTGTGTGCTCGTCAGCCGTGTTTCGAGAGAAAAGAATTTCGTTGCTATTGACGGCGTTGAGAACGAGGTCGCAAAGATGCTTCAGTTCGTTCACGACGAGCTTGTTGAGCGCGCGAGAAAAAATCTCGCTGAGAAAACAAACGACGCTCACAGCTACGAGGAGTTCCTTGACATCGCGGAGAATAAGCCCGGATTTATACGCGCTATGTGGTGCGGCTGCTCTGAGTGCGAGGATAAGCTCAAGGAAGTTACGGGCGGCGTAAAATCGCGTTGCATACCGTTCAACGAAGAAAGCCTCGGTGAGACCTGCGTTTGCTGCGGAAAGCCTGCGAAGCATATGGTCGTCTGGGGCAGACAGTATTAATAGATTTTTTGAAGGAAGAAAACGCGGATACACGTTTTCTTCCTTTCAGTAAACAATAAAAATCAAGGGAAGGGAGAAAAATGTGCAATTTATAAAAGATAAAATAAGAAATATAGATCCCATACTGTTTTTCGCGACATCTTTTCTTTCCCTTATAAGCCTTGTTGTTTTGTTCGGCGCGAGGAACAGTGAGTTCGGAAGTACGAGAAACTTTATAATGCAAGTCGCGATGACTTTTGTAGGATTGCTTTTTATGGTTGTTATCTCAAACGTTGATTTCTCTAATTTGCATCCTTTTGTTTATATAACTGTTTACGGATTGTCGTGCGTACTTCTTGTGCTTTTACTGTTCGTCGGAGAAAGTGCGGGAACAAATCAGAATTGGATCAAGATTCCCGGTATAGGGATCAGCATTCAGCCATCAGAGTTTGTCAGAGCGAGCTTTATTTTAACCTTTGCAAAACATTTAAGTGTTATAAAAGATGAAATAAACCGTCCTAAAAATGTATTATTGTTAATGCTTCACGCAGGAATAATAATGGCCTTGCTTCTCGCCTCCGGAGATCTTGGAATGACTCTCGTTTATTTTGGCATCATGATCGTGATGCTTTATTGCGCGGGACTTTCATTGTGGTATTTTTTTACGGCTATTATATTGATAGTAGCCGCATTCCCGTTTTTGTGGAAATTCCTCGCGGAATATCAAAAAGAACGGATACTTGTTGGGTTCAATCCTGATGTTGATCCGTCGGGAGTCGGACTTCAGCAAATACAAAGCAGAACAGCCATTGCCGGAGGAGGCTTTTTCGGCCGCGGAATAAACGGGGCGGGGAGCTATAAAGGAATGTACGCCTCGACAACGGACTTTTTCTTTTCGACTTATGCCGAAATGTTCGGATTTTTTGGCTGTATCGTTTTGCTTGCGGTAATCACTCTCATTGTTGTTCGTCTTATAATTTTGGCAAGACGTTCACGCGATTTTTACAGTGCGTTTGTTTGCGCCGGAGTTGCAGGTATGATGGTCGTGCAGACCGTTGAGAACCTCGGAATGTGTCTTTGCCTTCTGCCCGTTGTAGGAATTACTTTGCCGTTTTTGAGTGCCGGAGGATCGTCTGTCCTGTCTATTTACCTGATTTTCGGACTTGTTCACGGAACATCGAGAGAAAAGCGAAAATTACTGTAATAAACTGCCTCATTTCATAATATAATTTCAATGAAACAAGAAATTATATTACGGAGGCAGTTTTTATGTTCGTATATTCACTTAAAGCCAGTACGCTGAAATTTTTCGGTATTATTTGTGTCGCTATGGTCGCGCTTATTACTCTTATCGTTTTTATTCCGACTTATGATTCGGGTGCAGATGATATTGCGGTTGGAGCTGAGGTAAATTACAGCAAAATAAAAACGGACGAAGACAGGATAGCTTTTTTAAAGCAGTTTGGATGGGAGGTAAATCCCGTCGCCGTTGAAATCAAAGAAACGAAGATACCAAAGGAATTTGATACCGTTTTCAATACTTATAATGAAATACAGAAGCGTCAGGGCCTTGATCTTGGCAGTTATAAAGGCAAAGCAATAACACGTTATACATACGAGATCACAAATTACGAAGGGTACGAGGGCACGGTCTATGCTAATATTATCATCTATAAAAACAAGGTGATAGGAGGCGACGTTTGCACAGCTGATGTTGAAGGGTTTATTCACGGGTTTGAAAAAGCAGCTTGAATAATATAACGTAAGAAGCATTGTTCATGTGGGACAATGCTTTTTTATATTGACATATTTCGATATTAGGTGTATAATACAAGTATAAAATATGGAAGAGGTGAGAATCATGACAACGCTTATAATTTTTATGTTCGTATTTCTTATCATTATCGTTGTCGGAATACTCAATGAAAAATTTATACATATACCGAACGATATAGCGCTCGTTTTGTTTTCGACCTTCATAGGCGTAGCGTTACTATTGTTCTCAAAAATTGGTCCTGCCAATATTTTCAACAATGTTATAGATGCATATTCTTCATTTGATTTTGCGGAGTTCCTTTTCCATGGAGTACACTGTTTTATGCTTTTCGCGGGTGCCAGTAAACTGAATTTTTCAAAGCTTATCGGCAACGCGAAATCAGTGGGATTTCTCTCAACGCTCACAACGGTAATTTTTGCCGGAGCTTTTGGACTTATGTTTTGGGGGATAACTCTCCTGCTTGGAATCAATATAAATGTTTGGGTGTGCATAATGCTCGGATGTCTGCTTTCACCAACCTCGCCGCTTGCGGTTACAGGAATACTTGACAAAATGGGGGTAGCCAAGAACGTAACATCAATTATGGAGGGAGAATCTCTCTTTAACGAAGGTGTAGGTGTTGCTCTTTTTGTTTTTGTTGAGGGAATCGTAGGGGCATCTAACGCTCATATGGAAAACTTTATGCTTGCGATCATAAAAGAGCTTTTGGGTGCGATAATTATAGCACTTGCGCTTTCTTTCATAACGTTTTGGCTCGTTCGTCAGACGAGAGATCCAATAAAGCAGATAATCATTAGTTTACTCAATGTTTCCTGCGCGTACGTTATCTGTGAGAGCTTTGGCTTTTCGGGCGCTGTCGCATCGGTTGTTTGCGGACTTTATTACGCATATTCTATGGAAAAGCATAAAAGAGTACGAAAGGTTACGGATACTAAGGATCTTTATAATGATTTTTGGTATATTATAGATGATCTTATAAACAATGTTCTGTTCGTTTTGATAGGTCTCTCCGTGCTTACTATCACATTCGATGTGAAATCTATTTGGCTTTGCCTTGCTGCTGTTGTTATTGCGATAGTAGCTCGCGCGATAGGTGTATTAATTTCAACTTTTGCGGTCGGAAAGAAACATATACCCATGGGATACAACTCGGGCGAATATACTGTGCTTATGACATGGTCGGGCCTTCGGGGAGGTCTTTCTCTGGCTCTTATTATGAGCACGAAAGTGCTTTTTGCAGATATTCCTATTGTATATACGGAGCTTCTTGATGTTACTTATATCGTCATATTGTTTACTGTCATCGTTCAAGGGCTTTCTTCCTCCAAAGTATATCGATTGGTAGAAAAGCATAAGGTCAAGAGATTTAACAAAAAGAGGTCAAATATATGAAAATACTTG
>JAZRUP010000180.1:0-3067 GCA_045652645.1 Eubacteriales bacterium
TCTCCTGAGGCATTCATGGCAGTCCTCCGTCTTGATTCCGACGATCAGTAAATATGTAAACGAAAAGCGTTTGAGCCAAGCTCAAACGCTTTTTTTGTTATTTTTCAATAATATCCCTTATTATCTCTCCCGCGATGATAAATCCCGCGGCGGTCGGTACGTGGGGCATACTTCCGACAAGTCCTCCCTCGGTCTTGACCGAAACCTCCGTTGAATAAACGCATTTGAGGTGCTTTACGCCTCTCGCCTTAAGCTCTCGGCGCATGACCTTCGCGAGCGGACAGACCTGTGTTTTATATATGTCGGCGACCTCGAACTTCGTGGGGTCGAGCTTATTCCCTGCCCCCATCGCCGCTATCATCGGCACGCCGAGCCGCTCCGCTCTCACGGCAAGCTCGACCTTCGCCGCGACGGTATCTATCGCGTCGGCGATATAATCGTATTCTTCAAGCGGATATTCGTCCGCGTTAGATGGCAGATAAAACACTTTATTCGCTCTTACGTCGCACTCGGGATCAATATCGAGTATTCTCTCTCTCATAACCTCGACTTTATCTCGTCCGACAGTCGAATGGAGCGCGATTATCTGACGGTTTATATTCGATTCCGCAACGGTATCACCGTCAAAAATGTCAATCCTGCCGATGCCCGCGCGGGCGAGCGCCTCGCACACGGCTCCGCCGACACCTCCGACACCGAATATCGCGACCTTAGCGTTTTTAAGCTTATTAAACGCATCGCCGCCGATAACGGCGGCGGTGCGTACGTATTGTTCTTTTACGCTCATTTTGCGAAATCTGCTTCCGTTGTTTCGTCGTCAACGGGAATCTCATAAACGGGAATATTTACATATCCGCATTCAGCGAGTCTTTGCGCTCTTATCGCTTTATGCGCCTTATCCTGTTCAAATGCCTCACAATGATTTTCATCAAAGAAGTCGAAGAAATTTCCGCCGTGTCTGTTACAACGAAGCACCCACCAGCCGCCAACAGCATTGACCGCCGCAACTGCCGCGATAGCTGCTAAAATATTCTTCTTTTTTATACAGGTTACGATAAATACGACCGTCAGCACAAATGCCGAAACCAGAAGTGTAATTCCGAAGTAATCGCGTTTTTTCTTTGCTCTCATAAAGGCTCCCTCTTTTCTTTTATGCGTTGTTCTGTGAGTTCATCTTGAGATAAGCGTTTATAAATCCGTCTATCTCGCCATCCATAACCGCCGTAATATTTACTTCCTCATACCCTGTACGTGTATCTTTTGCGAGCGTATAAGGCATAAATACATAAGATCGGATCTGGTTACCCCATTCAATATTGGTCTTAACACCTCTGACGTCCTCAATAGTATCAAGACGCTCTCTGATCTTTATCTCCATCAGCTTAGCTTTGAGCATCTTCATAGCCGTTTCCTTATTCTGAAGCTGTGAACGCTCGGTCTGACAGGTTACGACGATACCTGTGGGCTTATGGTAGATTCTTACCGCAGAGCTGACCTTGTTGACGTTCTGACCTCCCGCGCCACTTGAGTGATACGGCATAAAATCGTAATCTTCTTCGCGTATCGTGATCTCATCAAGCTTATCGAACTCAGGCATGACCTCGATCGACGAGAAAGATGTGTGACGTCTTCCCGAGGAGTCGAAGGGCGAAACTCTGACAAGTCTGTGTACCCCGTGCTCACTCTTAAGATAACCGTAAGCGTTGTTTCCCTCGACCATTATGGTCGCGCTCTTGAGTCCCGCTTCTTCTCCGTCAAGCCAGTCCGTGAGCTTGACCTTAAATTTATGTCGCTCCGCCCAGCGCGTTATCATACGGTAAAGCATAAGCGCCCAATCCTGAGCCTCTGTACCGCCTGCACCGGGATGGAAAGAGATGATGGCGTTATTTCTATCATATTCGCCCGAGAGAAGTATCTCCGTTCTCATCTCATCCTCTTTAGCTATTATTTCCCTGAGTTCTTTTTCAACGTCGGGAATACTTGCCTCGTCGTTCTCCTCAATTGCCATTTCGGCAAGAGTGATGGCATCCTCAAGCTTTGCGCAGAGTTCCTCGTATTCCGCGATCTTGTCCTGGGTCTGCTTTATTGTCTGAAGTATCTTTGAGGAATTGTCCTTGTCAGACCAAAAGTTCTCAACCATTGTTTTTGCCTCAAGCTCCGGCAGAGATGCCTTAAGCTCCTCAATTCTGATGGATGAGCCAAGCTCTGTCAAAACCTCACGCAAACCGACCAACTTATATCTTGCATCTTCAAGTGCTACTATCAACTGAAACCTCCGTACGGCATATTACACCTTTTAAACATAGTTTTCTATATTATACCATAAATATACCGCTTTTTGCAATAGGTATTTTAAGATTTAACAAAATTTGAATGTTAAATTATCAATGATAGGTGACACATTTTTTAGAAATGCTTGTCAAGGTAGTGTTGTAAAGTTTTCAAATAGCGAAAACTTTACAACACTACCTTGACAAAGCAGAAATGATATAATGGAAATGAGGCGAAAGATAATACTCATTGGAAATAGCTCCTTTTGTGATATAATTTGGTTTGGTCACTAACATTATATCACATCCGGTAGCTATTTCTCTTTATTATTTGTCACCTGTCAATTGTATCACAACATATATCAAACGATTCTTCGATTTTTTTGACTATATTTACCTTATTCTGTTCTGAGCGCGATAACAGGGTCCTTCTTAGCTGCGCTTCTTGAAGGGATAAGACCGGAAATAAGTGTCAACGCAACACTGATCGCGACAAGAATTAGAGCAGCCGGGAAAGGAAGAATAGCATTAAGGTTAGAAATACCCGTTAGCTTATGTAAAATAAAGTTGATCGGTATGCAAAGCAGATATGTTACGACAACGCCAAGTATTCCCGACGCAAGACCTATTATCATAGTTTCCGCGTTAAACATACTCGATACGTTCTTCTTTGACGCGCCTATCGCGCGAAGGATTCCGATCTCCTTTGTTCTCTCCTGAACGGAAATGAGAGTGATAACACCGATCATTATAGACGAAACGACGAGAGATATTGATACGAACGCAATAAGAACGTA
>JAZRUP010000181.1:0-15588 GCA_045652645.1 Eubacteriales bacterium
TGATATTTTTTGGCAAGATTTCGGTATGCCTTTTTTAAATCGTCCTCGGTCGCGCTTTTGCTGACTCCAAGAACTTCATAATAATCTCTTTTTTCTGCCATAATGATCCTTAAAAATCTGTTTTCATAACACGGCTTTGCGGGAAAGGTACGATCTTCCCTTTCCCGCGAGCGCGTATTTTAATTATTTGTCCGTTTTATCCTCGTAGTCGGCATTGTAGTAAGTGCCGTCAGCGCCCTGACCGGCGTCTCCGGCGTTGCCTCCCATATCGGGACCCGCTGCTGTACCCTGCTGCTTGTAAAGCTTCTCGGAAAGAGCGTAGAACGCTTTTTCAAGTGCCTCAGTGTCAGCCTTGATCGCCTCTGTATCGTTGCCTTTAACGGTTTCCTTGAGCTTCTCAAGAGCCGCTACGACGTCAGCCTTGTCAGACTCGGGGAGCTTATCTCCGATCTCGTTCAGTGATTTCTCACTCTGGAAAATAAGGGAATCAGCGTGATTCTTGGTGTCAACCGCTTCTCTTGCCTTCTTATCTTCCTCCGCGAACTTCTCCGCGTCCTTAACAGCCTTTTCAACGTCTTCCTTGCTCATATTAGTAGAGCTTGTGATGGTGATATGCTGCTCGTTGCCCGTGCCGTTGTCCTTAGCGGAAACATTAACGATACCGT
The DNA here is from genome assembly GCA_045652645.1 of Eubacteriales bacterium. Classification (GTDB taxonomy): domain Bacteria; phylum Bacillota; class Clostridia; order Oscillospirales; family CAG-272; genus RGIG3994. Next base: position 666 of record JAZRUP010000181.1, read on the forward strand.
TAGCGTCGATGTCGAAGGTCACCTCGATCTGAGGTACGCCGCGAGGCGCGGCGGGAATGCCGTCGAGGTGGAAGCGTCCGAGTGTTGTATTGTAAGCCGCCATCTCTCGCTCACCTTGAAGAATGTGTATCTCAACCGACGTCTGTCCGTCAGCCGCCGTGGAAAATACCTGACTCTTCTTTACGGGAATAGTTGTATTTCTGTCAATAATTCTTGTAAAAACTCCGCCGAGTGTCTCAAGTCCGAGAGAAAGGGGAGTTACGTCGAGAAGGAGAAGATCCTTGACTTCACCGACAAGAACACCGCCCTGGATCGCCGCGCCGAGAGCTACGCACTCGTCGGGGTTGATTCCCTTGAAGGGCTCCTTGCCGATGAACTTCTGAACCGCTGTCTGAACAGCGGGGATTCTTGTGGAACCGCCAACGAGGAGGACCTTGTCGATCTGGTTTGCCGAAAGTCCCGCGTCAGAGAGGACCTGCTTTGTGGGTCCCATCGTTTTGTCAACGAGATCTGCTGTAAGCTCGTCGAATTTAGCGCGTGTGAGAGTTGCCTCAAAGTGGAGAGGACCGCTCGATGTTGCTGTGATAAAGGGAAGGTTGATGCTTGTGGAGCTCATACCGGAAAGCTCGATCTTTGCTTTCTCAGCCGCGTCCTTAAGTCTTTGAAGAACCATTTTATCACGGCTTAGGTCAACACCGTTTTCCTTCTTGAAGGACTCAACCATCCAGTCAATGATTCTCTGGTCGAAATCGTCGCCGCCGAGCTTGTTGTTACCGGCTGTCGCGAGAACCTCGAAAACGCCGTCGGATATTTCAAGGAGAGATACGTCGAAGGTACCGCCGCCAAGGTCGAATACCATGATCTTCTGATCCTCTCCCTCTTTATCCATACCGTAAGCGAGAGCTGCCGCTGTCGGCTCGTTGATAATACGCTTTACGTCAAGACCTGCGATCTTTCCCGCGTCCTTGGTAGCCTGACGCTGAGCGTCGGTAAAGTATGCGGGAACTGTGATAACAGCCTCTGTAACTGTCGTTCCGAGATATGCCTCAGCATCCGCCTTGAGCTTCTGAAGAATCATAGCTGAGATCTCCTGAGGTGTATATGCCTTACCGTCGATAGTTACTTTAGTATTCGTACCCATATCACGCTTAATACTGATAACGGTCTTATCGGGGTTTGTGATCGCCTGTCTTTTTGCGACCTGACCTACCATACGCTCGCCTGTCTTAGAAAACGCAACGACGGACGGTGTAGTTCTTGCACCCTCGGGATTGGGGATAACCGTAGGCTCGCCGCCCTCATAAACGGCAACGCACGAGTTAGTTGTACCGAGGTCGATTCCAATAATTTTTCCCATAATAAATTTCCTCCATATTTTAATGATAAATTTTAATCTTATTTAGTTTGCGACCTTGACCATCGCGTAACGTATGACCTTGTCGCCCTTGATGTAGCCCTTCTGAAGGACCTCAACGATCTCTCCTTCGCCGTAAGCCTCATCCTCAACGTGCATGACCGCGTTGTGGAAGTTGGGGTCGAATGTTTTTGAATCGATTTCTTTGATTCCGAGCTTTTCGAAGATGTCGCCTGTCGATTTGAGTATCATCTGTACTCCCTTAACAACGGACTCGGCGTCGCCGTATTTGGTTGCCAATTCAAGATTGTCGATAATGGGGAGCATCTCACTTACGGCATCTATATACGCATCGGCATAAACTCCCTCTCGCTCCTTCTGCGAACGGCGTCGGAAGTTATCATACTCCGCAAGCATACGAACGTATTTATCGTTCATTTCGGCGAGCTCTGCCTTGGTCGTCTCAAGCTCTTTTTGAAGCTTTTTCAGCTCAGCTTCGGAGCTTTTGCTTTTTTTCTTCTTATCCTCAGCAGACGCTTCGGCGGTCTCTTGTTCAAACGTTGTATTTTCTACCTTATTTTCTTCGTTCACCATCATCTTCTTCACTTTCCGTTAGTGTATTTTCGTTTATCATATCGGCAAGCCGTCCCGAAAGCCCCGAGATCGTGGCAAGTACCTTTGCGTAATCCATTCTAAGCGGTCCTATGACACCTATCGCGCCAAGCGTTTTTCCGTCTCTCGTTGTGATAGGCTTAAATACGAGTGCCGAGTGGTCCATGACCTTGACTGCGCTCTCCGAACCGATAACAACGTTAATATCGTCATCTTTAGCCTCCGAAACGATATTAAGAATATCCTCTTTCTTCTCAAGTGCGCCGAGCATCTCACGAAATCTGTCTGTATCCGAGTATTCCGGATATTGAAGCAATCTGTCAATTCCCGAAAGCTTAAGCTCTCCCGTGTCAAGCTCGTTCATCACATCGTAAATGCACTTGATTATGGGGTTTATAAGCTCCGAATCACCGCCCATATCACGCTCAAGCTCCATTATAATAGGAAGCGTTATACTCTCCGTCGTGAGTCCCGCGACATATCTGTTGAGAAGAGTGACGAGATGCCCCACGGTCTCCGTCGATATTCCCGTATCTACTCTTACCGTCTTAGTCTTGACCGACCCGTTTGACAGCATCATAACAAGAATGAAGCTTCTCGCGTCAGCAAGAAATCCCTCAAAGCGGTTGATCGTAACATCAGATCGCCTCTGCTTAACAGCGATACCCGTATAATTCGTAATAGCCGACGCAACCTTAGACGCCATAACGAGTATCTGGTCGATCTCTGTCATCTTAACCTTGAGAAGCTTGTTTATCTCCTCGATCTCGTGAGTTGTCATAGCGTAATCTCGCGCAAGCTGATCAACGTAAAATCTGTATCCGAGTTCGCTCGGAACACGACCCGCAGACGTGTGCGGCTGCTCAAGATAACCAAGGCTTTCAAGTTCAGCCATTTCGTTTCGAATCGTTGCCGAAGAACAGGTGACTCCCGCGCTCTCTGTGAGATATTTGGAGCCGACGGGTTCGCCGCCCGCAATGTGAGCTTCGACTATCGCTTTTAGTATAGTGCGTTTTCTTGCGCTCAATTCATCTCCGAACATCGGGAAATCCTCCTTTTTACGATTTTTTAGCACTCTAAAAGCTGAAGTGCTAAACGACGGTATAATATTAACTCAAATTTACCCGTTTGTCAATAGGTTGAGTCAAAAAATATATGAACTTTTTGTTAATTAACAAGCAAATAACACGTTTGACCGCTAAAAAACGACCTTGGCAATATTGTGCCAAGGTCGTAAATTCAAATTTTCATCATTACGCTTGATTATTTCCCGCGCGAGCGGCGTCCCAAGATTCAAAATCAAGATTCACGCCGAACACGGACGCGAGAGACGTCATATTTGTTTTAAGTGTGGTCTTATATTCCTCAACGTCTTCCGCCGTTTTGTCCGGATTTGCGATAAACGCATCCAATTTATTGTTATAGGTCTGCTCACACTGCGATACGAAATCGGCGCGGTCCGCCTCATCCATGCTGCTTGAAAGCTCAAGAGCGTCGTCCGTCTTGTTTCCGTTTTCGTCATAAGCTATCTCATTTATAGCAGCAGATGATATTTCCGAATCCGACATAACGTCAACCATGTCCGCCATCTTATCTCCGGAGTAGATCTCCTTAAGCTGTTCGGAGCTGTTTTCCTGACCCGACGCCTGTATCAGCTGCATCGAATAGTCAAGCGCTTTTGCTTCGTGTTCAAGCTCTTCATCGGTATATTCCTTACTCGAGAGCTTATCAACAAAAACGTTCATCATCTTTTGAGAGCTGTTGTTTGTCTCACCGCCCGAGGAGAGTGAAGATGAAGCGATCATATCGGTCTCATTGATTATCTCCTTCATTATAGCGGCAGTCTTGGGGTCATCCTTAAAGGTGTCGTTAAGACCTTTGAGCGATACCGCAAGCTCCGCGGTATCGTGACCCGATCCGTTTTCATATTTATCAAGGATAGCGACAAACTGCTGAACACCGAGGAAAAGATTAGACATATCTATATGGGGATCCGCTTTGATATTTCTTATCATTACGTCGGCAACGTCTCTCATACTGTTCATCTTGTCAGACTCAAGCATAACGATAATGAGATCGTTAACGCCCTCACCGATAAATTTACTATCTCGAGCCGTATCGGCAAACTCTCCGAGGAATTCCATATTGGAGTTTACGACCGCAGACATTGTATTGCTGCTTTCTATAAGCGCGGGAATAGAGGTTATAACATTGTGGATATTTCCCATAAGAGACGAAATGATAGCGGCTTCTTTTCTTAAGTCTTCATCGGTAAGGTTCTCCACATTCTCGCCGGCAACGTCAACGGCAGAGGCATCGGGGTCAAAACGTCTTGTAAAGACTGTGAACATAAGATTTATAACGGGGCCTGTCATATGACGGTAATCGTCGGTGTGATACGTTGTTACGAGAATGTCATAAATAAGGTCTTCATTATCAAAGGATTTATAGATATTGTTACTGTTTTTTTCCGAAAGCGCCGTTGCGATGTCTGCCGGAACGCCGTAATCTATCATAATTATTACGACGTCACGCATTGTATCAAGGTCTTTGCTAACAGTTTCGGGAGTCGTTTTTGCGAGAATTTCAAGAAAAGGAACAGAGGCGATACTCGTAGGCTCTTTTTTGATAACTGAAAGATCCGAGCCGAATACGGTCTGATCCTTAAGAACTTTATTGGAAACACCCGACAGCACATCGGCGGCAATTCCACAATGAAGATCGGATTTTGAAACGTAGGCAAAAAGTCTTGTAACAGCGTCCTTTTGAGGCTGACCGTAATTTTCCATTTTCACGGTAAGATAGATAGCGTCAGACGCAACCCCAAATACCTGTGATATTTCGTTTTCAAGCTTGCCGTCAACGTTCTTTGATCCGGCGAAGCTGTTATATATAAGCTCCATGGGAGCACTGTGAGAAAGCTTAAGAAATACATTGTTGCAAACGGGATCCAAGGTTTCGTGAACGAGAAGATCAGCCTCATCGGTAATGAGCTTTCCTTCTCCATCTGTAATTGTATGCCCCATAACATTCATATTGGATGAGCCTATATTCAAAGAGGCATCAACCTCCGCCGCCGTATCCGCTATCTCAATTATTCCGTCGGTAAAGGTGTATAAAATCCCCGTAAAAGGCATAAGGACAAGCATAATAACAAAAGTCGCCGTAATGATCCTGAGTCCCGAGCCTCCAAGATTCGCGAAGATCTCGCCGACCTTTTGCTTGTTTTTTTCTTTAGGCTCGGCAACGGGTTCGGTATAATTGCCCTCTTTTTTAGCTCTTTTTGCAGCCTTTTTTTCCTTTCTGATCCGCTTTAATTCTTTGTTTGTTTTTATTCCAAAAAACTTTTCAATAAAACGAGCGGGGATTTTAAAAATAGCATTAAGAATGAAAAACAAAATAAGGAAAACGAATGGCATAATAAGGGTGTATATAAGATTTCCACCCAACTGCTGAATATATTCCGACTCGGAAACAATATCAACGTTTTCTAAGCTAGATCCGAGCAAGGTGTTGAACAGACTTCCGGCAGGGCAAAGTCTGCAAAAGATAAAAACGACTAGAAACGCAACGATTGCCGCCAAAATCGTACGGCAAAAAATAACAAGACATTTTTTCCAGCCCTTAAAAAAGCCTTTTATGGCAGATACGAGAATAATGGTACCCAACAAAGCCGAAAAGACCAACATAGCTATTGACAATATTTTAAGCATATATACCTCCCAAAATCATTGAGCATAATCTATTATTTATGATATCATATATTTTATTATTTGTCAACAGAAACAAAAACATATCATTTCAAGAAACAGTCATGACCACCGAATAATTCGGTGGTCATGACTCTCTTTTATTCTCCGTCGTAAAGCTTTTCAAGATTGTAGAACTGTCTCGCCTCACGGCTGAAGATGTGTACGAGGACGTTTCCGTAGTCCATAATGACCCACGCGTTGCTATCGCGTCCCTCAACTCTTATGGGGGTCACTCCTCTAAGCTCGAGCTTGTAATCGACCTCGTCCGTGAGGGCTCTTACCTGAGTGTTGGAGCTACCCGTACAGAGCACGAATCTCTCGGCGATGATGGTCTTGGAGCCTACCTCAAGCACCTGTATGTCCTTTGCCTTTTTGGAATCAAGAACCTCCGCGATGTATGCGGCAAGAGCCTCGGAATCAGCGCCGTCAAGGGCGGGCAGGTTTTCGTTTTCAAGCATTTCTTTATTGTTTTCCATATTTATACCTCATTAATTTACTTATTTAATTTTTCGCATATCAGTTCGTTAAGTGACAGCACCGTGTGTCGGCTTATCGGTTTGTTTTCTTCAAGCAGAGCCGCGATCGTCATATTGTACGACATTATCAGCACGTCGCGCAGATGTGAGAGCCTTGACTCTCCGTCCATCTTTTCGGGCTCGGCGTCGAAAAACGCGCGACGCAGAGTAACGCAATCGGGGAATTTTCTCGATTCGTCGATATAATCGGCGAGATATATGAGCTTTTCCGTCAGCGTCATACCTTCCCTGCCCGTCGTGTGCCAACGCACCGCCGAGATGACCTCGGGATCGTTAAATTCGGGATAGAGCGACGGTATCAGATACGCCGCTGTTCTCGCGTGAAAGGTTTTCGGAGCGTACAGCTCGTCGCGTTCGGGTGTATGTCCGTAAGCCTCACATATCTCAATATGACGCTCCGCATTGTATTCCTTCGTTATATCGTGAAGCAGAGCCGCCGCGCGAAGAACGGGCAGCTTTTCGGGGCAGTACAAATTGCCGAGCCGTATCGCCATATCCTCGACCGCAAGCGTGTGCGCCCTTCTCTTCTCCGAAATATCGGGGAAGTTCTTTATTTTCTCGCGAAGCTCCGAGAGCTCTGTTTCCGTAATATTCATCGGTAAAGCCCCTCCTCACATATATATTCGGCAACCGCAGGGGTGACGAGCTTTTCTATATTCCCTCCGTTCTTGACGGCATCCCTCACCTCGCTTGACGAAAGCTCGATGGGAGAAACGGAGATATTAGGCACGTCGACTCCGTATTTTTCCTTATAGAGCGCGAGCTTGCACTTTATAGCGGAGTCAAGCTCCGTATCACGCTCACGCCTTATATAAACGGGAGTGCAGAGTGAGAATATCTCGTCAGGCGCGCGCCATTCGTCAAGAGTCATTATCATATCCGTTCCGCAGAGCAGAAACAGCTCCCTGCCCTCGCGAGAGAGCGCCTTGAGCGTATCCACGGTATAGCTTTTACCCGCACGTTTCAGCTCAATGTCCGATACCGTCGCGCATTTTATATCGCCGAAGGCAAGCTCGCACATACGGAAGCGTTTTTCCGGGTGATCCTCGTAATCTATCGTTTTATGCGGCGGCAATAGCGCGGGAATTATCAAGAGTTCGTCGAGCTTCATTTGCTCGGCAAACGCGCGAGCCGCCGAAATATGCCCTATATGGGGCGGAGAGAACGTTCCCCCGTAGATACCTGTCCTCACGGCAGTTCTATTTTCTTTTTGTTTACCGACTCACGGTAAAGCACAAATTTGGAGCCGATAACGGTTATGACCTCGGCATTTGTCGCGGCGGCAAGCTCCTCGGCAGCCTCGCGCGGTGTGAGTCCGCAGTTCTCAAGAGTTTTGAGCTTGATAAGCTCACGCGCCTCAAGCGCGTCGGACACGGTCTTTATCATATTTTCGTTAACGCCGTCCTTACCGACCTGCATAATAGTGTCGTAATTAACGGCAAGTGAGCGCAGATACGCGCGCTGTTTTGATGTCATAAATGATCCTTTCTTCGCCCTTAAGCGCGAAGCTTTTCAAAGTTTTTTGAAGATTCTTAAAAAACTTTTTTTCAAAAAAGTTTCTTAAGCGGGGTTTGGGGCAGAGCCCCATCGCATCCCCCTTTGCGTCTCGGAAAAAAGAAGCGAAAAATTGGTAACGCAGTTACTAATTTTTGGCTTGTTTTTTCAGCAAAGAAGCAAACGGGTTATGCTGATAATACTGCCATAGTATATTTTGCTGAAAAGCCACCCCAAATTTTAGGAGTTTCACTCCCAAAATTTAGGTTGCCTTTTCTTTAACGCAAAGAGAAAATTTCGACCTCTGCGGAGGTCGACCGGCGTTTCGCCGCCGGCTCGCGAAAAACTTTTGAAATGGCTTAGTTTGTGTTAAAGTTTTTCCGCAAGCATTTTCGCGAACTTCTCTATCGCTCGCGCTCTGTGGCTGACGGCGTTCTTCTCGTCCGCAGTCATTTCGGCAAAGGTCTTGCCGTCTCCGTACTCAAAATACGGGTCGTAGCCAAAGCCCGCCTCGCCTCGCGCCTCGTCAATGATAACACCCGTTGCCTCACCCGACACGGTCAGCTCTTCCCCACCGGGGAAAACACAGCCTATCGTACATACGAATTTCGCGCGGCGGTTTGATTCGCCCTCAAGCTCTGACAGAAGTTTTGCGTTATTAGCAGCGTCGTTTCCGTCCTCACCCGCGAATCTTGCAGAGTATATCCCCGGAGCGCCTCCGAGAGCCTCAACGCAAAGTCCCGAATCGTCGCCGATCCCGATATATCCCGACCTTGCCGCGAATCTCGCCTTTATGAGCGCGTTTGCCTCAAATGTGTCTCCGTCCTCAATTATCTCGCCATCAAGTCCGGCATCGGTAAGCGACAGTATCTCAAAATCGGGAAGATAACGTCTTATAAGTGTCTGAAGCTCCGATATTTTATGCTTGTTATGCGATGCAAGTACAGCCTTCATTATCCTACCTTCGATCCGTCAAGATATACGTTTATCTCGCCGCACACGGGAACATCAAGTCTTACAAAATGATATTCAGCCGTTTTTTTAGTCTCGGGATCTCCCGTGTTCGTTTTAACATAAACATGCAACGCCGCAGCGGCTCCTATCTCTATTTTTTCAATGGAATAGCTGCTCTTTTCTCCCTCTCCTATAGTTATGAGGGTCAAAATAATGTTTTGGTTATCAGTACCGTATTTTGTAAGCTCTGAACCGGGGATCTGCTCAAGCACTGAAATAGTTTCGTTTACACTTTCGGGCGAGGAGCAATACGCATAAACGACCCCTCTCTCTCCAAGCTTTTTAATACCGTCAATATCATTTATATCATAGTTTACGGCATCAAGCTTAAACGTCTGAAGCTCACTCATAGCAACCGTCTTGCCGTTTGTATTAGAATCGGCACCGTTGTTGGCAGATGCCGCGTCATCACATCCGCAAATCAAAAGAGCGAACGCCAAAATAAATATCAACAAAATTTTTTTCATTTTCTCACCCTTTTTTATTCGTTATTGTCCGCCGCAAAAAGCGCGCTTATAAATTCATCTGAATCAAAAAGCTCCATGTCGTCGATCTTCTCGCCGACGCCGATAAACTTAACGGGTATGCCAAGCTCACGCTTGATGGAGATTATGATACCGCCCTTTGCCGTTCCGTCGAGCTTATTGAGAATAAGGCCCGTAAGAGCCGCCGAATTTTTAAACTCCTTAGCCTGCGAGATCGCGTTCTGACCCGTTGTCGCGTCAAGAACTAAAAGATTCTCGCGGCAAGCGCCGGGAAGCTCTCTGTCAATAACTCTGTCGATTTTCGCAAGCTCGTTCATAAGATTCTTCTTGTTTTGAAGTCTGCCCGCCGTATCGATTATAAGCACGTCAGCCTTCTTATTCTTCGCGTAATTGATAGCGTCGAAAACGACCGCCGCGGGATCTGAGCCCTCGCTCTGATTTACCATATCGACCTTTGCCCTATCGCACCATACACCGAGCTGATCGATAGCCGCAGCGCGGAACGTGTCTCCCGCCGCGACAACGACCTTTTTGCCCTCGGAGCGAAGCTTATTCGATATTTTACCGATACTTGTGGTCTTTCCCGCTCCGTTGACGCCGATAACGAGAATGACCGACATCTCCGTATCAAGTCTGAGTGGCTCACCTTCACCTATCATCTCGGTGATTATCTCCCTCAGCGCGCCGTTTATCTGTTCAGGCTCTTTAAGTCTGCCGTCCTTGATACGCTCGCGAAGCTCGTCGATTATCTCCTCCGTGGTTTCAACCCCGACGTCAGCCTCGAACAAAAGCTCCTCAAGCACCTCAAGCATATCCTCGTCTACACGGGTAAAGTTTCTCGCAATATTGTGAAGTCCTCCGAAGATCGCATCCTTAGTCTTCTTAAGACCCGATTTCAGCTTATCCAAAAATTTCATCCCAGGAATCGCCTTTCTTCTTTGATATTTCCGCTACGTCAAGCGCCAGAACCTTCGAGATACCGTGTTCGGGCATCGTAACGCCGTAAAGTCTGTTTGCCGCCTCCATAGTACCTCGGCGGTGAGTTATGATGACGAATTGCGTTCCGTCCGCATATCTCTTTATGTATTCCGCGAATCTCGCTACGTTGACCTCGTCAAGCGCCGCCTCGATCTCGTCAAGAATACAGAATGGGGTCGGGTTGACCTGAATTATAGCGAAGAACAGCGCGATAGCAACAAAAGCCTGCTCGCCTCCCGAAAGCTGCATCAGCGACTTGATGATCTTTCCCGGGGGGGCCGCCTTTATCTCGATTCCGGATGTCAGTACGTCCTCGGGGTCTGTCAGCTGAAGCTCAGCCGAACCGCCGCCGAAAAGCTCGCAGAAGACCTTGTTGAAGTTCTCGTTGATCTTCGCGAACGCCTCCGTGAAAGTCGTTTTCATCTCGGTATCTATCTTGGCTATAATATTTTCAAGGTCGGTCTTCGACTTTGTCAGATCCTCTATCTGCTCTGCCATAGAGTCGTAACGAGCCTTGACCTCCTTGTATTTTTCGACCGCGTCAAGGTCGACGTTACCGATGGCGCGGAGCTTGTTACGGCACTCCGTTTGTATCTGCTGTACCTCAGGCCTTGTTTTAGCGTCGATCGCGGGATATCCGAGAGCTACCGCCTCGTTTCGCGTGAGCTCGTGCTCCTCCATCAGCTTCGTCGCAAGCTTATCCTGCGTGTCACGAAGCGACGCAAGCTTTGTTTCCCATTTCGTATATTCTCTGAAGATGAGTTCCTTTTCGTTCATCTTGTTTCTCATCTTTCCCGTCATCGCGTTGAGCTTGCGCTCAAACTCAAATCCGTCAGATTCGATAAGAGAACGCTTTGAATTAAGCAACGAAAGCTGTTTTTCTCCCTCCGCGAAGCATTTGCGGTTCTCATCCTGCTCACGCTTTATCGACTCGATCTGAGCTGCGAGTAAGGCGATCTTCTCGTTTTGGAGAGCTATCTCCGAATTGCAACGCTCTATAGTCAGAACTGACTGCTCAAGAAGCGCGCCCTCGGTTGCTATATCCTTGCCGATCTCAACGGTCGAAACGTAAACGCCCGTCATCTTCTCGCCAAGCTCGTCTCGGCGTGAGATCATCTCGTTGCGCTCAATATCGCGCTCCGAACGGTATTCGGATATCTCGCTTATCTGCTTGTCTATCTCCTTAACGCGCACCGTAAGAACAGCGAGATCCTCCTCGTTCTTCTCTCGGTTCTTAGAAATATCTCCGAGGTCTGCGCGGAGCTTCTCAATGAGCGTATTGTTCGCCTCAAGCTTCGCTCTTACCTGCTCAAGTCTGTTCTGCTCGTTATTTTTGAGTGTTTCAATGAGCTTTAATTTGTCCTCTGCGTTAAAGCGGCTGTCGTCAAGCTTCTCCCGTTTCGCGTCAAGCTTCGAGAGCTCTTTTTCCGCCATAGCTATCGCGGTTTTGATCATATCAAGCTCGTTTTCGAGATTCTTTATCTCACCCGCTCTTGAGAGTATTCCGTTTTTCGTCTTTGTCGAGCCTCCCGTGAACGAACCGCCTACGTTTATCTGCTGACCATCAAGCGTGACGGCACGGACTCTGTACGCAAGAGATCTCGCCATCGCCGTCGCGTTATCGATATTATCGAAAACAACGGTACGTCCGAGAAGATTCGATACGACACCCTTAAATTTTTCGTCGCAATTTACAAGGCTGTCGGCAACCGCTACAAATCCGCGGTATTCAGCCGCCGACAGTACCTCCTTTGAGGGAGCTGTTCCCTTCATCGAGGAAAGTGGGAAGAACGTAGCGCGCCCCGCCTGCGCCTGCTTTAAGGCATACATAGCCGCCTTTGCGGCATTCTCATCCGCAACGACTATATGCTGAAGATTCGCGCCGAGCGCGGTTTCGACCGCCGTGACGTACTCGCCGTCAACAGAAATAACTCTTGAAAGCGGTCCATATATCTTCGAGCAACGCACACCGTTTGGATCGACTATCTTACCCTCCGCGTACTGCTTCATAACGAAGCGAACCGAGCTGTTATATCCCTCGAAATGCTCCTCCATTACACGGAAGTTTTCTATTCTCTGGATTATCGAATCGCGCTTAAGCCTCTGATCAGAGAGCGCACGGTTGCGCTGATCTATGTTTGAGAGAAGTCCGTCAAGCTCCGTCTTAACTTCCGAAAGCTCTGCTTCCGTTTCCTTAACGGTATTAAGATATGAGTCAATAACAGACATATGCGACTCGCACTGAGAAGCAAGTCCGTCGGACACCTTACTGTATTCTTCAATATCAGCCGTAATAGAACTGTTTTTACCTTGATCGCTCTTGTTGGCATTCTCAAGGACCGAAACTCTTACCTTGAGATCCGTTCTTTCAGTCTCAAGCTTCCTTATATCCTCAAGAGACGTCGCGATATCGTATTCAAGGCGTTCCGCCTCGTCCGCCGCCGCCTTTTGTTCGGATCTCAGCTTCTCCTGCTCTGCCTGCTTTTCAGCAAGTCTGACATTGAGCGAGGCGATATTCTCGTTTCTCGCCTTATGAGTAAGCTTTTCGGCTTCAAGCGTTGTCGTTGATGTCGCAACCGCAGCTCTTGCCGCGGATATAAGATCGTTTGTGTGTGAAATATTAGATTCGTTAACCCGAAACTCGCTGTCGAGCCTGTGGTTTTCCTCAGTTTGCTCCTTTATCTTACGCAGAAGCTCCTCAGACGCCTGCTTGTTGCTTTGAGATGCCTCAAAAAGTCTTTCATTCTGTCGCTCAAAATCGCTGATAGCCTCCTCGGCATTCTGAAGATCGAATTCCGCGCGTCTGAATGATTCGTCGGCGGCTTCTATATCTACGCGAAGCTTTTCCGTATCGTAAAGCCAAAGCTGAACGTCTGCCTTTTTCTTCGCCTCCATAAGCACGAGAGCGCGCTTAGCCTTCTCCGCTTCCTTTTCAAGCGGACCTACCTGCGCCGATACCTCAAGGAAAACGTCGTTTATTCTGACCATATTCTCCTCGGTATGAGCGAGCTTTCTCTCAGTCTCGGTCTTCTTATGACGGAATTTCGCTATTCCCGCGGCATCCTCAAAAACAGCGCGGCGTTCGTCGCTCTTTCTTGATATTATCTCGGCTATCTTACCCTGTCCGATAATTGAATATCCGTCGCGCCCGATACCCGTGTTCATAAAGAGCTCGTAGATATCGCGCAAACGCACGGGACGGCGGTTTATAAAATACTCGCTGTCGCCCGAGCGGTAATATCTTCTGGTGACAGTTACCTCATCGTAAGGACTGTCAAGACGCGCTCCGTCACCCGTATTGTCAAAGGTAACGGAAACCTCGGCAAAGCCCATCTGGCGTCGGCTCTCCGAGCCTATGAAGATAACGTCCTCCATTTTCGTGCCTCGGATGCTCTTTGACGAGATCTCGCCGAGTACCCAGCGCATAGCGTCCGAAATATTCGATTTTCCGCTTCCGTTAGGTCCGACGATAATTGTCGCGCCGCCCTCAAACGTCAGCTTGGTCTTATCGGGAAACGATTTAAAGCCTTGAAGCTCAAGTGATTTTAAGTACACTCGGCGAACCTCCCTTCTTAAATTGCCCTATAATTACAATTAAATAATATCTATTAATATATTATAACTGAAAATATCGTTTTTTTCAAGGATTTTTACAATATTTACGCCGTATTTTTCGCAGAGACGCTCTATATTGTGTTTTTTCTGCCCTACTGCCTTCGAAACCGAGCCTTGCGGAACGTAAATACGAAGAGCTTTACCGTTTTGCGGTGAGTCTCCGAGCTTTTCGCAGATACGTCTGAAAAACAGCTCCGACATCGCGAGCTCTCCGAGCGCGGGATGATTCGCTCCGCCCGCGACCTCCGTCTCCGAGGCGAGATTTTCAGATGCGCAAAGCCCTACACGCAAGACGTCAACCGAATTTTTATCAAAAATATCGAGAACATCGGCGCTGCGGCTGACGGCGGTCTCATTGTCAAGCGGAACGTACTCTTTCCTCTCCGACATAAGGCACAGCTCCGTTTTTCTGAACACTACCGTGGGATAGACTCTCGCGGCAACGGCGCCGAATCGGCATATATCAAGTGCCGTTTTTATCTCGTCCTCACGGGTTGAACCGGGAAGTCCTATCATCATCTGACCTACAAAGTCAAATCCCGCATCAACAACGGCTCGCGCGGCTCGCGCGGACACATCTGCCGTGTGACCTCTTTTCGATAGCGCGAGGACCTTATCCGACGTACTTTGTATTCCGAGCTCAACGGCGTTGACCGTATATTTTTTTAGTATATCGAGTATTTCCCCGTCGATATAATCGGGACGTGTGGAAAGACGGATACCGCTGACCCTGCCCGACTTTACGTACCCTTCGGCGGTGTCAAGCAGATATATCATAAGCGCGCGATCGATGCCCGTAAACGAGCCGCCGAAGAAGGCGATCTCAGCGCGTCTTTCGCCGAGTGTGGCGAGCGCTGCTTCTATTTCATTTTTAACCGACGACGGGTCAAAGGAATTATGGCCCGATATAGTTCTCTGGTTACAGAAAACGCAATCGTTGGGACAACCCAGATGCGGAATAAATATCGGTATATTTGCGTGTTGTTTCGGCATAAAAACCTCCGCGGACTTCGCCTCTGCCGCGGCGAAGCCGTATTAAAAGTTTTAGTCAAGTTTTTTCAAAAACTTGCGGGGTCAAGGGGC